>CAYIOW010000019.1:11138-14873 GCA_964365275.1 uncultured Gammaproteobacteria bacterium | reverse complement strand
AGCAGGCGCGCTACCAACTGCGCCAATCCCCGAAGTAGGCAAATAATGTCATAGAAGAGACCGTTTGTCTATCAAAATGTATACTATTCGCATGACCTCTCGCAAACAATATAAAGAAGTCCTGAAACGGCTGAAAAAACGATACATGAAGACGCCTGACACCTTCGTCCGGTGGTCTAGCGCGCTTGAATTGGTTGTAGCAACCGTTTTGTCGGCGCAGTGCACAGATAAGAGAGTCAACGAGGTAACCAAGGTTCTTTTCAAGAAGTATAAGACGGCAAAGGACTACGCCCAAGCGGATACGCAGACACTCAAACGCGAGATTCATTCTATTGGCTTCTACAATTCAAAAACAAAATATCTAAAAGGAATCGGCAAGCGGCTTCTTGAAGCATACGGCGGCAAAGTTCCATCGTCATTTGAAGACCTGCTGACACTCCCCGGAGTTTCACGCAAAACGGCAAACCTTGTTATGGCGAAACTACACAAACGACCAACCGGTGTCGCCGTTGATACTCATGTACGAAGAATCTCCCCACGACTTGGATGGACGAAAGAGAAAAACAATGTCGTTAAAATTGAACAAGACCTTAATCGGCTCATTGACACGAAAGATTATCTTGATACAAACGAATATCTGATTATGCTCGGTCGCGACCTCTGCAAAGCCACTCCCAATTGTGCCGCCTGTCCCCTGAACGATATCTGCCCCACCGGCCGTAATAACCTTTATTAAATATCTAACTCACGACAATAACGACACGCTAGATTTCCTGCACGACTTCAATTTTCGCCCCAAGTTTTTTCAGTTTTTCCGCAACATCTTCATAACCACGGTTGATGGAATAGACATTGCGCAATATTGATGTGCCGTTTGCCGCGAGCATACCGAGTAAAATCAACATCGCGGGACGAAGCGCCGGCGGAGTTATCACTTCGCTCGGTTGAAATGCTACTGGGCCGTCAACATGAACGCGATGGACATCCAAAAGTGTAACGCGGCCGCCGATTTTGTTCAGCTCGGTGTAGTAAATCGCGCGGTTGTCATACATCCAGTCGTGAATGAGCGTGCGGCCTTCCGCAACGGAAGCGATAAGAACAAAAAACGGTAAGTTGTCGGCGTTGATTCCCGGGTATGGGCGGGAATGGATATTGTCTTTCGGCGCTTTGAGTTTTGACGGCTTCGTTTGAATGTCTACAAGCACGGTTCTACCGTTCCGCGCGGCATATCGCTTTGACATCGCGTATTTGAAATTCATTTTCTCCAAAAACAGAAGTTCCAATTCAAGAAAATCAATCGGGCAACGCTTCAATGCGATTGAAGAATTCGTAACAATCGCCGCCGAAAGAAACGACATCGCCTCAATCGGGTCTTCGCTTGGCGCATAAGTAACATTCGTATCAATTACCGGCTTTCCGTGCACAATAAGAGTTGAAGTGCCGATGCCGTCTATCTTCACACCCAATTTTTCCAAAAAGAAACAAAGGTCTTGCACCATATAATTTGCGGAAGCGTATTTGATGGTAGAAACGCCATTCATTTTCGCCGCTGCCATAAGAGCGTTCTCGGTAACCGTGTCTCCCGATTCGTATAAGACGACTTCTGCCACTCGTGTTTTCGGAACTGACACTTCGTAACAATCATTTTTGACCTTGATAGACGCGCCGAACGCTTCAAGAACAAACAAATGAGGACGAACAGTGCGTGTGCCGAGTTTACAACCTCCAGCATACGGAATAGAGAAACGGTTCATAAGGTGCATCAGCGGGCCCATAAACATAATTATGCTCCTTGTTTTTCCTCCCGCATTCTTGTCCAACTCGCTCCAGTCCAATTTTTTTGGCGGTGTAATACGGAGGTCATTGTTTCTCAACCACTCAACTTTTACCCCGATGCTCGCCAGCACTTCCAAAAGACGGTTGACCTCTTCAATTCTAGGCACACGCTCCAAAGTTGTAACTCCTTTATTAAGAAGACAGGCGACAAGCAAAGCAACCGTAGCGTTTTTTGAAGTGCTCATAATTACAGTCCCGTGTAATTGTTTCCCGCCTGTAATTTTGAAATTCATTGCGCCGGATGACAGTTCCAATATCGGTCGACCGAGCGCATGGCTGATTTTTTGAAGCAAATCCACGCTGATATTCTGTTCGCCTCGTTCTATGCGAGCAACCGCGCTTTGACTCGTTTTAAGACGACGAGAAAACTCCTGTTGCGTGAGACCTCGTTCGTTTCGCAGGCGATGAACAAGCGCGCCAATGGTCTCGTGGGATTTTTTCATACCAAACCATTATATCACATCTGATATAAACAAACTATCCACTGGTAGCTTGGCCGTTGCCTCCTCCCCTCTATGAGGGGAGGTGCCGAGACACGAGGCGGAGGGGTGAACTCTTAATATCATCATTAACTCCACCTCCCCCTACCCCCTCCTCGGAGAGGAGGGGAGGCGAAGAGATCATAAACATCCGTTATGGCCTCGGATACAATTCCGGGTCAATCGTCCTTTCAAAACATACTCTTCCGGCAGCGTGATTCCACGAATTCAAGTACGGGTCGGGATATGGTGTTACCGGCTTTGCCGACTCCGTTTTTGAATCTGTCTTAAACGAGGCGCACAATTCAAACGACAGTGGACCTTTAACATTATACTCGTATGCCGTCTGCGTTTCCGGGTCAATCGGCGATTTGAAGCCGCGAATCGGGTCTTCTAACGCTGTCAGATTAGCAGGAAGTTTCCTCTTTAATGTCCAAAAGTTTGTAACTTCGCCTTGGATATAAGACAAATCGTTCACGCGGCGTTCATCAAATTGTCTGTCGCGTTCGCGCGTTGGAGAACCGGCGAGAAAAAAACCGCCAATTACGGCAATTGATACGATGGCGATGGCGACATACAACATCGCGCGCATTTTCTTCGGCATATCGCCGTTTTCCCATTTAACTTCCAAAAGATAATAACCGAAGATTAGAGCGGCAACGATGAAGACACTCAAAACCTTCAATAAAAACCGCAGAGACAATTCTCCGCCGAGAAAGTTGTAGACAAGAGTTACGAGGTCAACAAGAATAGTTATGCCGGCTATAAAGAGCGTGAAGTGAATAAGCCAGCGACGAACCGCGATTTGATGTTTCTCCGGTTCCCTTTCAAGGTCGCGATTCAGGAGCTTTGAAATCCACACCAAAACCGGAAACAGAATTATCAACATTGACACAGACCACCTCACCGCGTTTGAGATGTTCATATCGCCGTATGCGAGCGGATCCGGAAAAAAACGGTTTACATATTGGAACAAAAGCGTGATTAAGCTAACTGCGCTTGCATAAAGTAGTCCGACTGCAAGCAAATGAAGAAAGACATCCCTCGGGGTGGCCTTTGGTCGCCTTGGCTTTATTTCATCTGACATATGCGTTAATGGTAGCAAACAAAACCCGGCGCGAGAAGGTCTGCAAAACCATGTGCTTTGATGCGTAAAACATGGCTTTGTAAAAAAATGGTTACAAAAAAGCAGTCCTGAAAGATTGCTTTTTTGTTGGAGCGGGTAGAGGGAGTCGGCCTCGCCTCTTTTTCGGCCAGTCGCCTCAAAAGGGCTGGCCACCGGCTCGCCATCGCACTGGGGTGCGATATGGCTACGCCGTTCGACTCCCTCACGCAAGCCAAGCGGTTGGCTTGCTTACCCTCCCAACAAAAAAGCAGTCCTGAAAGATTGCTTTTTTGTTGGAGCGGGTAGAGGGAGTCG
>CAYIOW010000019.1:0-11038 GCA_964365275.1 uncultured Gammaproteobacteria bacterium | reverse complement strand
ACAAAAAAGCAGTCCTGAAAGATTGCTTTTTTGTTGGAGCGGGTAGAGGGAGTCGAACCCTCATCTCCAGTTTGGAAAACTGGAATAATAACCGCTATACGATACCCGCGGACGGGCAAAAATGTACCATAAAGCGCCCATTGGTTCAACACTGTGGATAAAGGGGTCTGACCCCATTCACTTGACTTCAAAACGACATTCTAGTAGCGTCTTCGTGCTCAACGCCTTTCAGATACGCTGGCGGACACGCCCTGGGCGCGTCCATCGCTCCGACGGGTCCTGGAGCAGGACAGTCAGAAACAGGACAGTCGGAACCGCGTTTCCTTCTTTCGCGGTTGTCTGCGGCGTTCTCTGCGGCCGTTTCCCGGTTGCTCACCTTCGGTGGCACTAACTGGGCGACGGCTCCTTTTTATTTCCTCGGACTTACGCATTGGCGATATGCTTGCCCGCCTTAGGCGGACTTGCGCTTCCCTCGGAAATCTCGTTATCGTATGGCTCAATACGCCTCCGAGTTTTCCTGAATTATGGATATGACACTATGAAATAGGACTTAGCATTTATGTGCTACAATTCCGGCATGGAAAAAGGCACCTACATTGTTTTTGAGGGCGTAGTTGGAACCGGAAAAACAACCCAGTCCAAACGCCTCGCTGAAGACCTAAAAAAGCGATACCCGAACCGACCGGTCTTGTGGACTCGTGAACCGGGAGGAAGCGAAATCGCCGAAGCTATTCGCGCTCTTGTTCAGGCAACATCGTTCCAGGAGCGAATGGACCCGATTTGCGAGGCGTATTTGTATGCCGCCGCTCGCGCTCAATCGTTACGAGCAGTCGTAATGCCTGTCTTGAAACAACACGGTATTGTCATCGCAGACCGCAGTTTCTGCACAAGCGTGGCGTGGCAGGGTTTTGGTCGCGGGCTTGGAATAGATATGGTTTTAGATATTAATCTCCGAGCCATTGGCGAATGTCTTCCAAACATTGTACTTGAAATGGATTTAGACCCGACTATTGGTTTAAAACGAACATTTGACGCAAAAGGAGACAAGTTTGAAACAATGCCGCGAGAGTTTTTTGATAAATGCGTCGCCGGATATCGCGCGCTGTCCGAGCATCCGATATTGAAGAGCGCGTGGCGGCGAATTGACGCAAGTGGGACGCAGGACGAAGTGTTTGAAAAAATAACAGCGACTCTTGGAGACATGTCTACGAATACATTGCCAGTTGACGCGAAGACAACCGTTTTGGCTTAGCGCGAACCAGCGATAGCAATGGCGCAAGCGTCCGCCGCATCGTCCGGCTGTGGCGCTTTTTTCAAATTCAGCAATCTTTTTACCATTTCCTGCACCTGTTTCTTGTCGGCATGCCCGTTTCCGGTTACTGCAAGCTTCATTTGCATCGGACCTATTTCGCGAACTTCGCAATCAAACGCTCCCGCGACGGCAAGCACCACGCCGCGCGACTCGGCGACAGCGATTCCTGTCGTCTGATTTTTCGTGAACAGCAATTTTTCCACTACAAGCCGAGATGGTTCATATTTTTCAAACAACGCCCGCATTTTATTCGCGATTTTCGCCAATCGTCGCGCGTGGTCTTCGCCTTTGTCGGTCTCAAAACATCCGCAGGCAACTAATCGCTCACCATCGTCTGACGGCTCAATAATCGCCCAACCTAAACGAGCGTAACCCGGGTCAATTCCCAATATTGTATGACTATGTAACACGCCAACATCATACGGTATACTCTGCTTATATGGCAAAAACGATTACGATACTTTCATGGAATGTGAACGGCGTGCGAGCGGTTGAGAAGAAAGGTTTTGTAAAATGGCTTGAAAGCGAGCCGGCTGATATTGTCTGTGTGCAAGAAACGAAAGCGCAGATGAATCAACTCTCCGATAAACTTCTACACCCAAACGGTTATGAGAGTTACTGGAACAGTGCAGAGCGAAAAGGGTACTCTGGCGTAGGGCTCTATACGAAGCCGTCACCGATTATGGTCGTCTCAAACTTTGGTAATCCTGTTTTGGACGGCGAAGGACGAATACTTATGGCTGAATATGATGACTTTATCCTCTTTAATGTGTATTTTCCGAACGGCGGGCAAGGACCGGAAAGGTTAAAGTTCAAATTGAAGTTTTACGACGAGTTTTTGAAGCTCGCCGAGCAATGGCGGAAGAAAAAACCGATTATTATTTGTGGCGATGTGAACACAGCGCACACGGAAGATGACCTGGCTAGACCAAAAGAGAACGAGAAAACATCCGGCTTTCTTCCTGTTGAACGAAAATGGCTAGACGAGCTCACCGCCGCCGAATATATAGATACTTTCCGACTATTCACAAAAGGCAATGGACATTACTCGTGGTGGGATATGAAATCCCATGCCCGCTCCCGCAATGTCGGCTGGCGTTTGGATTATTTCTGGGTTTCGGATGACCTCGTTCCGCATGTGAAGAAAGCGACGATTGAGAGTGAGATCGATGGTTCCGACCATTGCCCGGTCGGATTGACAGTAACGATATGAGCATTGCACCACGCGATTAAAATGACAAAAACCGCGCATGTTTCCGAGGAAATGTGCGCGGTATTTTTGTTGCCAATACTTACTCCTCCTTCAACCCCTCCTTGTCGCTCTCGCTCACAACCTGTGGCATTGCATCCGGAGAGCCCTCAAGAGGAATGTCGGACGATTCTTCAAGCAAGTTGGAGTTTTCTTCTTCAACAGGTTCCGGTTCCGGGTCAGGAATAAGCGGGTTGACGCCGGTTCCCGCAGGAATCAGTTTCCCTATTATTACATTCTCCTTCAATCCTTGAAGCGTATCCACCTTTCCGGTTACCGCCGCATTGATTAGAACTCGCGATGTTTCCTGGAAGGATGCCGCCGACAACCATGAATCGGTTGAAAGAGAGATTTTCGTGATTCCGAGAAACAATTCTTCCGCCGTTGCCGGGGTCTCGCTCTTTTTCACCATCTCGTTAGCGTCAAGCCATGTTGACTTTTCCACTACTTCCCCCGGGAGCAAATCGGTGTCGCATGGGTCAACAACGCGCACTCTTGAAAACATTTGCCTAACAATTACTTCAATGTGTTTGTTGTTAAGTTTCTGACCTTGTGAAGCGTAGATAAATTGAATTTCCTTTGAAACATACCTCTCAACCGCCGAACGACCTTGCGTCTTGTATAGAAGTTGCAGGTCAAGATGCCCTTCGGTAATCGCATCTCCGGCTTTAATTTCGTCGCCGTCTTTTACATTGAGCGAAAACCCTGGCGGAATCAGATATTCCTGCGACGCTTTTCCTGTGTGAATAATTTTCACCGATGATTTGTCAACCGAAGCTGTTCCGTCCACTTCAGACACGATGTCATTACCGGTTGTTTTCTTGCAGATAATGTCTCCTTTGTTAACCTTGTCTCCGTCAGCAATCAACATTTTGCCTCCACGACCACATTTGTAAACCGTTTCGCCAACCGCCTCGTACTTAATCCGCACTATTTTCTGTCCCGCGCGAACATCCACAATCTTCCGTCCCGTTCCCATCTGCATCGCGCTTTTTTGCACTTCTTCAATTTCTACCTTTCCCGACACTTCGGCCATTATGGCTCGGTGTTTCGGCGTGCGCGCTTCAAACAGTTCTTCAACGCGCGGCAAACCCTGCGTAATGTCTTTCCCGGCGACACCTCCCATGTGGAAGGTGCGCATTGTCAGCTGGGTGCCCGGCTCTCCAATTGATTGCGCGGCGATGATTCCAACTGCTGTGCCGAGTTTCGCAAGTTTGTTGTACGACAAATCGTATCCGTAGCACTTTTGACAAAGCCCGCGACGCATTCTGCATGTGATGACGGAGCGAACATGCGCTTCCTTCAAATCCTCTTTCGCTGATTCAAGCTCGCGAATGTGGTCTTCTTTAATAAGTTCACCGGCTTTAACTATGGCTTTTCGTCCGCCCGGTTTAACAATGTCGGACATGGCGTATCGTCCGAGTATGCGAACAAAAAGCGGTTCACCTATCTCGTCCGATTCTTCCTTTGTCAGCACCACTCCCGTATCGTCTCCGCAATCCTCATTTTTCACAACTACATCTTGCGCGACATCAACAAGACGACGGGTGAGATAACCGGCGTTTGCCGTTTTAAGCGCAGTGTCCGTCAAGCCCTTTCGCACACCGTGAGACGAGATAAAAAATTCCATCACATCCATTCCTTCTTTGAACGACCGTTTAACAGGGAGTTCAACCGTTTCACCTGAAGCGGAACCTACCAAACCCTTCATACCAATCATCTGCGTGAGCTGTCCTAAACTCCCGCGGGCTCCGGATTCAATCATAGTGTATGCCGAACCGCCCTTCTTGAGCGCGTCTTTTGACAAGCCCTCAATGCGATTTTTTACATCCGCCCACACCTTAATTATGGCGCTATGGCGCTCTGAACGAGTCAGGAGACCCTGTTCAAAATGCTCGTCTATCTGGCGGACCTTGGTGTCGCCTTCAACTATAAGCTGTTCCTTTTGCGGAATATCCGGCAGTTCACTCATTCCCCAGCTGTAACCCGAACGAGTGGCGTATTTGAAGCCGAGATTTTTTAGCGCATCCAACAGCTCCACCGTCCTCTCCGGTCCCGCCTTTTCAATCGTAATTCTAACGACTTTTGACAATATCTTTTTACCCATTGTCTCGTTCTTGTATCCGACAATATCGCGCGGCAATAGTTCGTTCACCATAATCCTGCCCACCGTCGTCTCAATGATTCCTTCGCCTTCAACTCTGACTTTCGCGAGTTCGTGCATTTTCAGCTTGCCGGTTTCAAAAGCGTATTTAATGTCGCCCTCGGAAGCAAAAGCCCTCCGCTCGCCTTCCGGTCTTTGTTCTTCATCATCCAACATCGTCAGATAATAACATCCCCAGATAATATCTTTTCCCGGGCGGGCAATCGGTTCGCCGTCAGACGGCTTCAGTAAGTTTTTGGACGCCAACATCATATCGCGCGCTTCCTGCCTGGCGGCTTTCGTTAAAGGAACATGGACAGCCATCTGGTCTCCGTCAAAGTCGGCGTTGAACGCGTCGCAGACGAGAGGGTGAATCTGTATCGCTTTGCCTTCAATCAAGAGCGGCTTGAACGCCTGAATACCCAAGCGGTGAAGAGTTGGAGCGCGGTTTAAAAGAACATAAGAATCTTTCACAACCTCCTCCAAAATATCCCAGACCTCCGGATGGTCGGCTTCAATAAAGCGGTTCGCGCTGCGGATATTGTAGACATATTCGCGCAAAATAAGCTTTGAAATGACAAAAGGGCGGAATAACTCAAGCGCCATGTGTTTAGGTATGCCGCATTCGCCAAGATTAAGATGCGGACCTACAACAATCACCGAACGACCTGAATAATCAATGCGTTTTCCGAGAAGGTTCTGGCGAAAACGGCCTTGCTTACCTTTCAGATTGTCAGCGATTGATTTCAACTGGCGCTTGCGGCCGGTAGCCGCGATTACCGTTTTGGACGAGCGCGCGGAATTGTCAAACAAGGCGTCCACCGCTTCTTGCAACATTCGTTTTTCATTTCGCGTGATAACTTCCGGCGCATGCAAATCTTTAAGACGAACGAGCCGATTGTTGCGGTTGATTACGCGGCGATACAGGTCATTCAGGTCTGAAGTGGCGAAACGACCGCCGTCTAAAGGAACCATCGGGCGCAAATCCGGAGGAATAACAGGAACTGTTTCAAGAATCATCCATTTCGGAAGGATGTTGTTTTGAAGAAGCGCCTTCATAAGTTTGACGCGGCGAACGAGGCGGTCGCGCCTGGCTTTGCTCGCGTCTTCAAGCTCCGCCTCCATATTCTTTATCGTTGCCGCCAAATCAATTCTGGAAAGAAGTTCCCAGATTGCTTCGGCTCCGATTGACGCTTCAAAAATATGTCCGTAGCGGATTGACCAGTCCTGATATGTCGTCTCCGAAATTATTTGCATCGGCTGCATCTCCTTGAGTTCACGGTCAACAGTAGTAAACTCCTGCTCCAATTCCGCAAGCTTATGGTCGCGAAGTTCCAGAAGACGGTCATTCTCCGCATCCAAGTCCTTTTTGTTGCCGCCCAACGACTGCGCAGCGCGGTCCAAATCGCGTTTGTATTCGCCTTCAATCATTTTGCACTTGCCTTTGTACTCGGTTTCCAATTCTTCCAGCGCCAGTTTTCGCGCTTCTTCATTCACATCGGTAATTATGAAGCTTGCGAAATAAATAACTTTTTCAAGTTGCTGAACCGACAAATCCAATACGGTTCCGATTTTTGAAGGCACACCGCGCAAGAACCAAATATGCGAAACCGGAGCGGCGAGTTCAATATGCCCCATCCGCTCCCTGCGAACTAAAGCATATGTAACTTCCACTCCGCATTTATCACAGATGATTCCTTTGAAGCGGATTTTTTTGTACTTTCCGCAATAACATTCCCAGTCCTTTGACGGCCCGAAAATTTCTTCCGCAAAGAGACCACCTTTTTCCGGCTTCTGCGTGCGGTAGTTAATCGTCTCCGGTTTTGAGACCTCTCCGTGCGACCAATTCCTTATCGTATCCGGCGAGGCAAGACGGAGTCGTATCGCGTCAAAGTCGGTCGCCTTTAATGATTCTCTGAAAATAGCCATATAATTTTATTTGCGGTCAAACGAGCGGCCGGAGTCGCTACTGTCCGCGGAGTTTGGTTCCGCGATGACTTTTCCATCTTTCAACAACTCAACATCCAAACACAAACCCTTCAATTCGCGGGTAAGAACATTAAACGATTCCGGCACATTAACTTTCCTGATTTCTTCACCCTTAATAATCGCTTCGTACGCTTTTGAACGGCCCGGCACATCGTCTGATTTAATCGTCAGGATTTCCTGAAGCGTGTGACTGGCGCCGTATGCTTCAAGCGCCCACACTTCCATCTCTCCGAATCGTTGACCTCCATGTTGAGCTTTCCCTCCAAGCGGTTGTTGAGTAATCAAAGAGTATGGACCGATTGAACGCATATGCAGTTTGTCTTCAACCATGTGGTGAAGTTTCAAAATGTACATATAACCGACGCTTACCTTGTGGTCAAAAGGAATGCCGGTTCTGCCGTCAAAAAGAGGCACCTGCCCGCTTTCGCTGAAGCCGGCTTTCACCAGTTCCTGTTTAATTTCGCCCTCCTTAACGCCGTCCAAAGCGTGAGTAGCCACCTGATAACCCAGAGCGTTCGCGGCAAGCCCGAGATGCAATTCCAAAATCTGACCGAGGTTCATACGGGATACGACGCCAAGCGAAGTCAAGATAACGTCAATCGGTGTTCCGTCTTCCAGAAAAGGCATATCGGCAACCGGAACTATGCGCGAAACAACTCCTTTGTTACCGTGCCGGCCTGCCATTTTGTCTCCAACCTGAATCTTGCGAAGGTCGGCGACCGCGACTTGCACCGACCTGATAACGCCAGGCGGCAAACGGTCGCCGTCATCGCGCGAAAATATTTTCACATCAACAACTTTGCCGTGCTCTCCATGTTCAAGATACAACGACGAGTCGCGAACATCGCGCGCTTTCTCGCCGAAAATGGCGCGGAGCAATTTTTCCTCTGCCGATAATTCTGTTTCTCCCTTCGGCGTGATTTTTCCAACCAGAATATCGCCGGAACGAACTTCGGCGCCAATTCTGATTATTCCTTCATTATCCAGGTTCTTCAATTTTTCCTCGCTCACATTCGGGATATCGTTCGTAAGCACTTCGGGGCCGAGTTTCGTGTCGCGGACATCCAAAGTAAAATGCGAAAGATGAACCGAGGTGTATTTGTCGCTTTGAACAAGCCGCTCGGACAAAATAACGGCGTCATCATAGTTGTAACCGTCCCAAGACATAAACGCGACAAGAGCGTTCTGGCCGAGAGCAAGCTCGCCGTTTTTTGTTGCCGCGCCGTCAGCAAGCACATCACCCTTTTTCACTTTCTGCCCAACGCGCACAACGGGCCGCTGATTCATTCCGGACGAATGGTTTGATTTTGTAAATTTATTCAGGCGATAAACGCGCGTTTCCAAATTTTTCCCCTCAACCGCAATCTGCGCCCCGCTCGCTTCCGTAACCGTTCCGGCAATGTCCGACAAAAGCACATGTCCGGAATCGCGAGCCGCTCTTGCTTCAACGCCGGTTCCGATAATCGGCGCCTCCGGCCTCACGCAAGGCACCGCCTGTCTTTGCATATTTGAGCCCATCAACGCGCGAGTCGCGTCATCATGCTCCAAAAAAGGAATCAGAGCGGTCGCCATTGAAATAATCTGCATTGAAGACACATCCATATACTTAACCTCTTTGCGATGGACGACCCGCGGTTCTCCGAGCGCTCGCGCTTCAATGTAATCCTTCATAAAATATCCGTTCTCATCAACCGGAACCGTCGCAATGGTGGTAATCGTTTTTTCTTCCGAGAAAGCATTGAGATATTCAATTTCGTCGGTCGCCTTCGTGCCTTGTTCGTCGGTTATCACCTTGCGGTAAGGCGTCTCAATAAAACCATATTCATTGATGCGGGCAAAACTCGCCAAATGTCCGATAAGGCCGATGTTCGGGCCTTCAGAAGTGTGAATGGGACAAATACGACCGTAGTGAGTCGGATGCACATCGCGAACTTCAAACCCGGCGCGTTCACGGGACAAGCCGCCGGGACCCATCGCGGAGAGCCGCCGCTTATGTTCAAGCTCGGCCAAAGGATTGACTTGGTCAAGGAACTGCGACAACTGCGAAGACATGAAAAATTCGCGCACCGCCCCGATTACCGGCCGCGCGTTAATCAATTTCGCCGGAGTGAGTGAATCAATATCATGCGTTGACATTCTGTCCTTAACGATTCGTTCCATACGAGCAAGACCGATGCGGAAACGACCCTGCACTAATTCGCCAACGGCGCGGACTCTACGGTTGCCGAGATGGTCAATGTCGTCCGGCGCGCCTTGCGAGATATTTAAGCGAATAATTTCGGAAATAACATCCACCAAATCCGGCAATGTCAGAATGCGTTTTTCTTCCGGGTCCACTTCGTCCTTTCCGGCCGGTTTGCCAAAACGAACATTGAATTTATAGCGGCCGACTTTGTCAAAATCGTATCGGTCAAAATTGAAGAACATCCCGTGGATAAGTTGTTTGGCATTATCCGCCGTCGCCAAATCGCCTGGACGAATGCGTTTGTAAATTTCCTTCAAGCCCTCGTCGGTATCTTTTGCCGCGTCTTTCTGAATAGTGCTTTGGATGAAATCAATCATCGGATGCGTATTCGCTTCTTTGAACGCGGCAACGATGTCTTCGTCGCGACCCATACCGAAAGCTCGCAATAAAGATGTGGCGGCTACTTTTCGTTTGCGGTCAATCTTCACCCAAATCACATTGTTCGCGTCCGTCTCAAATTCAAGCCACGCCCCGCGGTTCGGAATAATCTTAGCTCCGTAATAGCGGCGGCCACGAGTCGCCTCGGCGGTGAAAAACACGCCGGATGAACGAACTAGCTGTGAGACAATAACGCGTTCAATGCCGTTTATAATAAAAGTGCCGCGCTCGGTCATCACAGGCAAATCGCCCAAATAAATTTCCTGTTCCTTCTTCTCCCCGCTTCTCTTGTTCAAAAGTTCGGCGCGGACACGCAACGGCGCTTCAAAAGTTACATTTTTATCTTTTGATGCCACTTCATCAAATTTTGGCTCATCCAAATAATGGTCAAGTAAACGAAGTTCAAGGTCGCGCCCAATGAAGTCAAGTATCGGATTAATTTCTTTGAAAAGCTCGGCGATTCCGGTTTTCATGAACCAGTCATACGATTCTTTTTGTATGCTCGCCAAATTCGGAAGTTCCATCGCGTCCTGTTTCGCTCCGAATATGCGACGCTCTTGCTCTAAAACGGGAGTTCTTTTGAATGTCATAATAACAATTTATGTAAGAATCTTATGTTTGGATGAAGTACAACGAGCTAACATCGCGTTTTTTTCTCGGTAATTCACCGAATATAAAAATCTCATAAAGACAAAAACGCGCCTCTTCGGAAATAAATCCGTGAGGAACTAGTTATAAAAAGATTGATTGAATGCTCCGTTCAGCCGACCCTGTGTGGAATTGGCCAAATAGGCATTGCTGGTATTTTGGATCACCTGCGAGGAAAGGTGAAGAATACACGGCGAAAATCGGGCGGATTATATACAACTTGACAATATGTGTCAAATATGATAAAAAGCACCGTTTTATCGCTTCATTCCAGGAGGAACGAAACCCTCGGTCATCTATTGTTGACCGGTCGCGGTTCGTCCCCTGGAACGAGGCGGGAAACCGCATCGAAACCCATGCGGCCACCTGATTTTTGGTGGCCGTTGGCATCTAGGGGCAAATAAAGAAGGGCCCCACAACCGGCTCGCCTTTGCCAAACGGCGATGGGCGGCACAACCTGGCGAAAGCCATGGAGGTAGAGATGAACAAGAAGGGGTTTGAGCTCCTGCAGGGTGGCGCAAGCGACCCCAGCGGGACGAACACGCCGACGATGAAGAGCCCTGTACTCTTCACGGCGGCGGAGGCGGCCAAGGCGCTGGTGAAGAACCTCGCCACGGCCAGAAGCAACCGCGTGGAGGTCTCCCAGGACTTCCACGGAGTGAAGTTCGTGGCCCACGCGAACGGCGAGCTCGTGGTCGTTCTCCCGGACCACTCCCTGACGCTCACGCGCCAGGAGGTGAGCCGGCTCGTCGCGAAGGGGCTGGAGCTGGCGAAGTCCAGCAAGAGCGACATCGCGATTGAGTTCGGGGGAGTGAGGTTCGCCTTCGGTCGGAAGGGGAACCTCTCGATGGAGTGGGTGGAGGAGACGAAGGTCTCCGCGCCCGTCTCCGACGAGCCGACCACGCCCACGGCGGCTCCGGCGCGTCACAGCTTCCTCGCCGGACTCGGTTCGGTGGGAGATGTGAGGACGGCGGTCGGAGACGCCATCCTGCGGGCCGCCGCGGCGGCACTCACGACCCCCACCCCCCCCCCGCCCGTAGCCGCCACACCCCCGGCGCGCCCACCCCCCCCCCC
>CAYIOW010000018.1:0-14942 GCA_964365275.1 uncultured Gammaproteobacteria bacterium | reverse complement strand
GCCATCGAGGCTGGAAGCGATTTCGACGCGATGCTCCTTCAAAACTTCTGCAACATCCGCCGTGATGAGAGAAGCATTCGTATTGATCGAGAAGCGGAACTCGAATTCCGAGCCGTATGTGGCACGACAGTATTTAAGCACCTGCCCGATGACCGGCCAGGCCAGGAGCGGTTCGCCTCCACCGAAGTTGATTTCGGCGACACACTTTCCGTGTCCACGAAGAATCTCGAGATACCGATCCACCGTTTCCTTAGCCGTATCGAACCGCATGAACTTCTTGGTGTTGTTGATGCGATCGGAAGTTTCTAAGTTGTTGAAGTGGATGCAGTAGGTGCAACGGAAGTTGCACGCCTCACTCATGATGAGCTCGAGATAATCAATCAGCGAACCGCTGACGATTTCCGCTTCCCGCTCTCGCATCCGTGCTTCGAGAAACGCCCGGTCGTCAAAGTCCTCGGGAACGAGGAAGTAACACCGTAGCAGTTCCCAAATCGCCTCCCGATCTTCATCGGTCAGCTCATCGCCGAGCCGCGAACGAATCGAGGCTGATTCCGAGAACGAATCGAGAAACTCGAGCGTCTTGGCAGGAACGACTTTCGGATAGCCAAATAGTGAGTGCCAAATCACTGCAGAGTCGCCGTTCCGAACGACCTGCACGAACGGCGACTTCATGTAAACGACATCAAGCTTAAATGCCATTGCAGGCTCCTTTCTGTTGTGAATGTACTTTTAGAAGCTCACTATGAGTTTCTAACCAAAAACAATATACAGTAAATCAGTATTTTGTGCAAGGGTTAGTTTTGGGCGAGCGGGCAAAAAATGGAGGGGTTCAAGGGGAGGAAATTTTTTGCCTGCGAGCCGCAGTCCCCGCCGCCCGCGCATCAGCGCGGAGCCGCGCAGAAAAACTTTCTTTTCATTTTAGAAGAATTTTTTGGTGGCGCGCGCAAATCAAAATCGCAAAGAAAGTTTTTCCGCGAGGCAGGCCGCCGCTTTGCGGCGGCTGGTGGCGGATCAGAAATTCTTGCTAAAATAGGTTCGAGCGTGGTTGTATAAATGCACCAATACAGAACTTAACGGTTTTTCGGAGACGGAATTGTGGGCGGCGCAAAGCGCGGAAAGACAAAAAAACGCACCACATTCGTGGTGGGTTTTTTTGGAGCGGGAAACGATTCGCCCGCGCGTCAAACTCGGCCAGTCGCCTCGTTTGCGCTGGGCACCGGCTCGCGGCGGCTCTGGGGAGCCGCATCGCTCCGCCGTTCGAATCCCGACGCGAACCACGCAGGTGGTTCGCTTTTCCCGCTCAAAAAAATACACCGCATTCGCGGATGATTTTTTTGGAGCGGGAAACGGGATTCGAACCCGCGGCCTTCTCCTTGGCAAGGAGACGCTCTACCCCTGAGCTATTCCCGCACTACTATAAGTGAAGATTAGAAGTTGATTGTTGGGAGTTATAGAAAAAGCCAACGACGAAAACAAAGAACGGTGGAAATGTAACATAAAGAACAAAGATGGGCAATCGGTTGACAAAATGTCGCCGTTCCAATACTTTTTATAGAGTTGGATGGGACTTGCGCGCGGCGCATACGCCGTATCGCTCGGCCGAGGAGCACCTCCGACGGCGGCTACGCGCGAAAGAAAAGTCCATGGGCACCACACCATGACACGCCCCGGCGAAGCTTAGGCGTCCGGCGACGCGGGCAAGCGCGCTTGGCATGAAGCTTGCTCGCCGCGCCTATTGCCGGAATCGCCAAAAAGGTGAATTAACACCTGCATCCAACTTCTTTCTGCCCGAGCCCAACAGGGGCCGGGCGCTTTTTTCTTGCAGAACGACTCATGTGATAGCGTATTAGGTATTTGGTATAGCATATGATTTCAAGCCCATACAAATACGCATCCTTATGAACTCCTTACCATACCCAATACCTTATACCCCATACCTTACTTTTGCCTTTTACACTCCCCACTGTATACTTCCCACTCGACCCCGTTACATTTATTCGTAACTTCACAAAATATGGAAGCAATTTGTCCAACCTGCAACCCGGGATGTGCGGACTGCAAGCCGGCGGAAGTCGGAGCAAACTGTCATTGTGGCGCAACGATGGAAGAGAAATGTACCAGTTGTAGCCACCCAATGAGCCGATGTTCCTGCGAGTCCTAAATCACCGTCCATATAAAATGAGCCAGATGGCTCATTTTATTTTACTCCTCTTCATACTTCATACCCAATACGCTATACTTTCTTATATGCCTCTCCCTTCCAACCCATTCGCGCCAACGATGGAGGCCCCAAAAACAGCGCCGCGTTTCGTTACTCCAGAAGCCGTTGAGGAAGACGAAAAAATAGACCTAACGCTTCGCCCTCGTTTTCTCTCCGAGTTTATTGGTCATGCCACCTTGAAAGAGAACCTCTCAATTTTTATTGAAGCGGCGCGAACCAGGAAAGAGTCATTGGAGCATGTGTTGTTCTACGGCAATCCCGGGCTCGGAAAAACAACACTGGCGCATATCGTGGCGAATGAAGCCGGACGACCGATTCGTATTACGAGCGGCCCGGCGCTTTCCCGCGTTGGCGACCTCGCCGCAATTCTTACCAACCTGAAAGACGGCGATATTCTTTTCGTAGACGAGATTCATCGGATGAACAAGCAAATTGAAGAAGTGTTATATCCGGCGATGGAGGACTTCGCATTAGACCTCGTCGTTGGGAAGGGCCCGGGCGCGCGTTCTGTCAGATTGAACCTTGAACGATTCACGATGATTGGCGCAACAACAAGAATGAGTTTGCTCTCTTCGCCTCTTCGCGACCGCTTTGGCGCCACATTCCATTTGGATTATTACACCGAAGAAGACCTTGCGCAGATTGTTAAACGCTCGGCGCAGGTCCTGGGTGTTATTCTTGAAGATGAGTCCGCTAAGTTCATAGCCGATAGGTCGCGCAAAACGCCACGAATCGCCAATCGACTCTTGAAACGGGTGCGCGATTTCGCCGAAGTGAAACATCACGGCAGAGTTACTTCGGAGATTGCAAACGACGCTCTTATCGCGCTCTCAATAGACGCTCACGGCATTGACTCCGTAGACCGGCTTCTGCTTTCAACGATTATTAAATCGTTCGGTGGCGGTCCTGTTGGCTTAGAAACCCTCCCGGCGGCAACCGGCGAAGACGCGCAAACGGTTGAGGAAGTAAACGAGCCGTTCTTACTCCAACTGGGTCTTCTTCAAAGAACCTCGCGGGGACGCCTAACCACGCGCCGAGCGTATGAATATCTCGGATTAACTCCGCCACTCACATTACTATGATTCCTGTCAGCATATTCCTCATCGTATTCTTACTCTTTATGCTTTTGGTGATGTTGTTCACTTTTTTCAATGTCTACCACATGCTCCGTTTCGGAAAATCAGGCATCATAACCGTAACTCTCACCGCGCTATATGTCCTCACCGTGTTTTCAATCTTCGCCGTATCGCTTTTCTATATGATGAACGCCGATTGGTCGGCTTCTCTTGACCTCGGTTTTTATACTTCGTCTTCCGGAAGCGTTTTTGACTTCCCTTCTTACAGATAATTGTATGTTTCATCTTGACCACTTGCCGAACCAGCGCCCGGGCGAACAAACCGTTTTGTTTCTCCGTAGACATTGGATAGATTTATTCAAACTCGTTGTCATAACCGTTTTCGCATGCTTGGCGCCTATAGCTCTTTTGTGGCTCATAGGCCAAACCGCTCCGGACATAGCGAGCCAAGAAGCAAGTGGCGCTTTGGCTTCCGTGTTTTTATCCGTTTTTTATCTCGCGGTTGTAACTTTTTTCTTCCAAGAATTCGTTGACTACTATTTGGACACTTGGATTGTAACTTCCGAACGCGTAATCAACATTGAACAAAACGGCCTCTTTAATAGAACGGCGTCCGAGCTTCATCTTGCAACCGTTCAAGATGTTTCCGCCGAACTAAAAGGCATAGTCGCCACTTTTCTTGACTACGGCGATGTGAAAGTGCAAACCGCCGGCGCCCTAACCCACTTCCACTTCAAATCCATACCGCACCCGGAACGAGTGCGCGAAGTAATTCTACGGCTGGTGAACGAAGACAAGCAGAGGCACGGAGAAATGAGAGGTATTTAATGTTTGATTTTTGTGGCGTGTTTAAGCGGACATAACGGAGTGGAGCTTCGTAAAAAATTACTTGCCGAGTTAAACTTTACTCTCGTGCGAGTTTTTGATACGAACGAACACGAACAAGAAAAAGATGTTTGTCTTGTAAAAGATTCCGCCGGACAAGAACTCGTGTTGCGTGTATGCGAAAGACGACCTATAAATATTTATCCAAGCGGTTTTCATGGCAAGCACATTGTTTTTCCAAAATTAGTTCAAACATCCATCAAACCATGTTACGAGATTGAAGAATATATACCTGGAACGATGGTAGAAGATGCTGATGCAGGCACAACGAAAGAGCATATCATCCGCCCTGACATCCTAACGCGCCTCTTTTCCGCATTTTGGGAGTTTCAGGAAATATTTGCATCCGTATCGCTTGAACCCAAGCCATCAAAATACGAAAAGCATCTTATCCCTGCGCTGACTTTACTCGATAAGACACGCAAGACGGTGGTAAACGATATGGTGCGCGAGCATCTCTCGTTTTTTCAGGATACAAGCTATCCTTCAAAATGGAAGTTCTCCGACGACAATCTGATTCTAATGGACGACGGCCGTGTTGGACTCGTTGACAACGCAAATATCGGACTCCGTTTTTGGGGTTACGACATCGGATGGCTTTATTGGTCAAGATGGTTTAGGTTAACAATTCACGAGTGGCAAAACACGGAAGTGCACATTAAACTTCTTGAAAACTTTTTTGAAGCGTGGTGGCAAAGCCGACCTTCGTCTCTTTCCCTCACACACGACAAGTTCATGCTTCGCGCTCATCTCGGTTTGTTAACACGATTGATTGGCACACTCTACGATATCGCGGAAAATATATCTCACACAAAGTGCATAGATACTAAAGAAAAAAGAGACGCGTTTATCTCCTTCATAATCACGATTCTAGATTGGAACATTGGCGCTATTACCACTGTGAACAATAACACGGTCATACCCCACCTATCCTCCCCTTACAGGGGAGGGAAATAAGTCGCTTCTCTCCCCTCGCTACGCAACCTTATCATTGGCCGCTTCTTCAATGTCTTCGGTTTCCTCTGGTTCGTTTACATCAACTTTCGGCACATGCAGTAACTCTTCGCTGGTATCTCCCTCAAACGCAGGCGGTAATGGCGCGGGATACTTTTTCGCTGTTCTCATCGCTACCTCCGCGGCCGCCTTCGCCGCTAAATCAACCGCAGAAAGAGACCTGCGCATTCTCTCCTCCGGACTCATTTCCGCCTTTTCCTCTTGTTCAAGTCGTTTCATAACCTCATTGCGACGCGCATTCTTATCCGTTGTACCCAATGGTCCGATATCAACAATCTCGCCCTCCTCTCCATCTTCATCATTATCCGCTCCGCCTCTTCCATCAATCTCTCCAGCGCCATCAAACCGCTCCCTGAAAAAGAATTTTTCAAACCATTTAAACATATTTTGTTGTTACCATCTTCGCACGAGTTCTACGCCCATGTAAAAATATTTTAATATCTCGTCAAATGTGCGTCCGTCTTTCGCCATACAAAGTGCGCCGCCCATGGACAAACCTACGCCATGTCCCCATTTCGTTTGCCCAACCTCGCAAGGAATCGGAACGGACACAGCGTATGGCACAACCTTTCCCCAAACTTCTTTCCAACTGCGCGACCTGCCGTCCGTCCTTGCCGAATATACTGCAACAACCGTCTGCCCGTCATGTTGGACGGTAACTCCGCGAGTCGCGTCAACGGCGGCAACGACATTCGGTCGGCGGATTTCAGCTCCGTAGCCGTGATAAACCTGGTCATAAGTCGTCGCGCGAACATCTATGAACTCGCCTTTGTACTTCGTCTTATGTTCCCACATATACAATGCGTAGGTTCTGGCAGCCGCCAAAATCGCCTTATGATATTCCGCCGGAGCGGAATTTGATGTTTCGTCTATCCCATACAAATAGTATTCCATCGGCAATTCGTTAATCAGCCATGTGCGATTTTTTGCCGTGTTGAAACGAAGCTCCAACGAATCCCGAAACTTGTTGTCGTTCAAATTTGTATTCCATGAACGAACATCGTCCAAACTTGTAACCGTAAAAATCGTGTCGGCGTTCTGCCCCTCAAACCGCAGATACTCGTTGAAAAGAAGTATGTTGCCACCTGACTCAAAAACATATTGCTTCCCGTTCCACGCCGCGCGCATCGGCGTACTTGCCGCGATTGTCGTTTGAAGTTCTCGCGAATCGCCGATTACGACTCTGACATCCTGATTCGCGTTGAAGATAACTTCATTGTTCACTTGCGCCAATCCCACTCTGATTCTTGGAATTTCTATCAAGTCGCCGTCTCTGACGGGACCGGAAGCGGTCGGCGTCGTGTCAATCGGCGTGTCAATTATTTCCGGCGCGCTTGAAGTTACGTCAACCGGAATCACAACCTCACTGCCGTCAACCGTCACCCCGTCGGTAACAAGAGTGAAACGAATTTCGTGATGCCCTGCAATGTTCGGCGCGCGGAAATCAAAATCCATAAATTCCAAAGCTCCCGGAGAAATCGCCCGACCGGCCGCCGACATTGCCACGCCTGATTTCGGCCAAGACGGAGCGCGCAAAGACGATTCGTCTGATGCCGCGATTGACATATCCGAAGCCCGAAGTTCATACGATGTCCATCGTTTAACCCCAGAATTTTTGAAACCAAGACGCATTTGTACAATTTCATTCGGACCGGATACGACGGTTTTCGCGGAACGAAGAAGCAAAGTAGCGCCATATCCTTCCGCCGGTTCATCTCCTGTCGCAGGAGCTTCAGCGGCTTCATCAACAACCTTGACTTTCAAAATAAACTTCGTATCCGCAACCCACGCTTTTTCTTCCGCCGCCAGCTGAAATGTTTCCGAAAGCTCGCCCGTAAACTTTTGAGGCCCGTGTACGAATAACTCTATTGTGCCTATTTGTCCGGGCGCAATTTTCGCTTCAAGCAATTTACCTGTCTGATGGTCGTTCAGCCACGAAGTTCCGCGCAACGGGCTAACATGGTATTTTGGTTCCTGTGTGTAAAGTGAGATATAACCCGTCTTTTCTCTCACCCATGCGGCTGTTCCGGTGTTTTTTATTTGAACTCGCACCGCTTGCGCTCCGCCGGACGGCACTTCAATAACTTTTGGTTCTATACCGACCACCTGCCCGGCATAACTCGCCGCATTCGCGGTTTGAACTATGGTTAGCGATAAACCGGCAAGCGCGATAAATACAAACAAAAAAGCCAAAAACCCATTTAAGCTCTGGCGTGATGAGCAAATATTGATAGAAACCGTTCTCATGTTTATTTCGGTACAAAGTGTACCACAAAAATCGCGTGTGGTCAATCAGTATGAATACATTGTGTATTCAAATACAAAAAATCTTCTCAACTTCCCTGCTTCACCGCTTCCCTGTTACACTGTTCGTATGTCAGAACTTCATCACTTGGCGAAAAATACTGCGTTTCAACTTATAGGGCGCGTGATAGGAACGCTTTTTGGCGTTTTAACCATCGCCGCAATGACTCGCGCTCTGGGCGCGGATGGTTATGGACAGTTCACGATAGCATTCACTTTTCTCGCAATTGCCGGCGCTCTTGCCGATTTTGGTTTTACGCTCACAACGACACAGATGATAAGCGAAAAACCGGAGCGCGAATCTGCGATTGTTTCAACCGCTTTCACCGCCCGTCTCGCGTCCGGCGCGTTTTTTTTCGCTCTTGCTATTCTGCTTGCAATTCTAATGCCTTACGACGCAACCATAAAACTTGCCATAGCTGTCGGCGCTCTCTCGTTTTTCGCGATGACCGTTTCGCAAATGTTGATGGGTGTCTTCCAAAAACACATGGCGATGTGGCGACCGGCGCTCGCGGAGACCGTTTCGCGCGCCATAATCCTCTTTCTGATATTGGCGCTCGCAAAAACGCAAGCAACGGTGCCGCATATGATGTGGGCATTCACGGCGGGCAATGTCATGATGCTCCTTCTGAATTTTCTTTCGGCAAACAAATACGCAAAAGTGCGGCTTTCGGTTGACAAGGAATTATTGCGCGTTTTTGTCGGCAGAAGCTGGCCGTTAGCGCTTTCAATATTATTCAACCTTCTGTATCTGAAAGGCGATGTTATTTTTATGTCGCTTTTGGACAGAAGCGACGCGGAAATCGGGCATTACGGCGCCGCGTATAAAGTGTTGGATGTGATTTCCGTCATCCCAACGATGTTTATGGGACTCTTGCTTCCTCTACTGACAAAAGCGTGGGCTGAAAAAAACCGCGCGGTGTTTCATTCGCATCTGCAACGGGCATTTGACCTGTTTTCTCTGCTTGCTTTCCCGATTTTAGCCGGTGCGATAGTGCTCTCTGTGCCGATTATGACGCTTGTCGCCGGTTCCGACTTTGCTCCGTCGGGAACATATTTGATAATTCTGATGCTGGCTAACACGGCGGTGTTCTTCGGCATTTTATTCTCGCACGCGATTGTCGCGTTAAACAAACAGAAAATAATTTTGCCAGCGTTTTTGTTCACTGCCATCATTGCAATAATCTTGTACATGATAACAATACCTAGATTCGGCGCGACTGGAGCCGCATGGTCAACCGTGGCATCCGAAGTAATAATAGGCGCGATAGCAATGATAGTTGTCCTGCGCGTTTCCGGATTCCGCCCGCGATTCAGAAACGCTTTCGCTTCATTGATATCGGCCTCACTGATGGGAACGGCACTCTTCTTCATTCATTCAGCGTTTAACGACGAAGGATTGACGATTATTTTTGAGATAATCTTTGGCGCCGTTATTTTCTTTATCTTTGCTTTTGCGTTCGGTAGCATAAAGAAAGAAACAATACGCACGATTTTGAAACCGCAAACAATATGAAGCTTGCCGCCGGCGCGTTGATTATTATCGCCGCGCTTCCGCTGTATCTCGTCAGATTTTCAATCGGACCAATTCCTACAACGCTATTGGAAACTCTGCTGTTGATTTACATCGCATTCGCCGTTTTGAAGACACGATGGCGGTTCTTTTCGGCTCCGCACGATAAAAACGAGCGGCTTATTTTTATTGGCGGCGCATTTTTTTTGCTCGGCGGCATACTCGGTCTCCTTGTTACCAACGACATTCCGTCAACGCTCGGCATTTTGAAAAGTTATTTCGTGGAACCCATGTTCTTCGCGCTGGTTTTACGATACATATTGAAAAGTAACGAACGAGAATTATTTTTGAGGTGGTTGCCAATCGCATTGATAATCCCAACGATTATCGTAAGCGCCGTTGCCGTCTTTCAATACGCCACCGGCCTCTGGATTCCCTCCGCATGGTCCGCAGAACGCCGTGTTACCGGTCTCTTTCCCTACCCAAACGCTCTCGGTCACTTCATCGCACCGGTCCTTGTTTTTCTTTTTTCATCATTCATCTTAAATAATCAAGTCACAAAAGCGTCCGGCCGGACGCTTTTGTTACACGCTATTTTTTACATAACTCTCGCCGTCGGTGTGTTCGCAGTTTTCCTTTCCAAAACCGAAGCGGCGTGGGTTGCGATTGCTGTCATAATACCAATTACTATTCTCATATGGGCGTTCCGAAATCTAAAAAACAATCAGGACCATTTTTTCTCACCTACGAAAAAAGTGGTCCGTTCAACTTTTACTGTCGTTGTCGCTTTTGGCCTAATAGCAATCGCTTCCATTTTCTACTTCCCAACAATGCGAGAAAAAATTCTTCTGCAAGATTGGTCTGGAAAAACACGCTTCGCGGTGTGGGAGGAAACTTGGACGCTCGCGACCTCGTCGCCAAGAACCATGTTTCTCGGAGTCGGCGCCAACAATTATCCGAATGCCATCGCGCCTTTTCACACTCACGCATATTTGGAAATTTTCCAATATCCTCATCAGCTCTTCTTAAATATCTGGAGTGAATCCGGTCTCCTCGGCCTCCTTGGTTTCCTTCTAATCTCCATCGCTATTCTTCGCCGTACAATTTCAAATTCCTCAATTCCTCAATTCTTCAATTCCTTTTCTCTGCCTGCCTTCCTCGCCCTTCTTGAAATGTCCATCCACGGCCTCGTTGATGTTCCGTATTTCAAAAATGACCTCGCAATTTTAGCATGGCTCTTTATAATCATAGCAATGAGCGAAGAGAAGAAACTACCTCTTCAATCGTTCGGCACTCCGCAACTTTCGGATGTGTTTTAAATGCTTCCAATATTTTTTCTCGCGTCCAGTTAAAATCATCTTGAAGAGCGTTTGCGCCGCTAATAAGTAATCCAAAAATCGGTCCCGGTTTATAACCAAGCGGAATTAACTCGTTTCCGGAAATCACATCGTTCGGTTTTTTGTTCAACACGCCGAGCCGTTTTGCCTCCTCTCTGAACCACGCGCACGATTCCGGCTGTCTTATTCGCGAACCGAACGGAAACGGCCCTCGTCCCATCATATCCGCTTCGGCTACAAACGACAGTTCTCCAAGCGAAGTCGGATGCGACACGCGGGCAAGCTTCAAAAATGCGCTGTCCGGATATTTCTTCTCTCCTTCGCGGTTCGCCCAAAAACGGTATGGCTCCATATGAAATTTTACGAGCGGCTCAACCCGTTTCGCAAACATTTCCAACCCGAACGCGGCAAGAAACAATGATACGAGCGCGACTCCTGCGTCTCCGTGTCCTTTTGAACGAATGCGCCCGTCAATCGGTTTCGTAACCTCCGGTTTTCCGATGTCGTGAGCAAGCGCGCCAAGCATTATCGCGACTCTTTTTTCTCCGACAATTCCTTCGCGCGAGCAAATTTCCGCCGCCTCGTCGCAAACCATTTTTGTGTGAGCCCAAACATCGCCTTCAGGATGCCATTCCGGCTCCTGTGATGTCTCTGCAAGACGAACAATGACACTTTGAGCAGAACCAAATGCTTCTATTTCAAACGCCAACGACAAACCGAACGATGGCTTTACGCCTTTTTGAAACAGCTTCACCCACTCTTCGCGAATCCGGTCTTTTGAAAGTTCTCCTAACCGTTTTGCCGTCTCCTTCAAAACAGATAGCGACATCTCGTCCGGCTTCAATGAAAACCGCGCCGCAAATTGAACGCCACGAAGCACGCGAAGCGGGTCTTCGCCGAATGTTTTTGCGTCCACTATTTTCAAAATACGGTTCTTGATGTCTTCTCTTCCGCCAAACGGGTCTATGATTTCGTCGGTTAAAATGTCTTGCAGCATCGCATTGAAAGTGAAGTCGCGACGACGCAACGCGTCCTCATATCTCATCGCTGGGTCTGTATCCACCTCAAACCCCTTATGTCCTTCTCCGATTTTGAAATCGCGTCTTGGAAGAGAAAAATCCAATTCTGTTCCTTCACACACTGCGCGTAATACACCAAACGACGCACCCAGTTCCTTCACCTCCTTGAAATGACTCTCAACCGCACGCTTTAGTTGCAACGCCGAGAGTCCATAAACTTCAATATCAATATCCTTCGTCTGTAATCCAATAATTTCATCGCGCACAACTCCACCGACAAAAAACGCCCGCCCGCGAGCAATGTGCACGGTTTCGGCAAAGGCCTTAATGGAAGAAGTTAATTTCCTGTCCTTAATATTCATATTTGAAATTATCACTTTTTGTCCGACCGGACCAAAAGTGATAATGACACATTCGGCGGTTTTTGTTAAAGTATGAGAAATATGAACACTATCCCGTCTGGTCGCGTAGATGATAATCTTTTTACGAAAAATCCGGAGCACTGGGCTGATGTTATCGCGAAACGCGTTTTGGAATCGTTTCCGGATTTGCCGCTTTACACCTGTGCGGCCGGTATTTCACCGTCCGGAGTTGTGCATTTCGGAAACTTCCGCGATGTGATGACATCTTTATGTGTGGCGAACGCGCTCAAGAAGCAGGGGAAAAATGTACGCATCCTATTTTCTTGGGACGAGTATGATCGCTTTAGAAAAGTTCCAATGGGCGTTCCTGACTCGTGGCGCGAACATATCGGCAAACCACTGACAAGCGTTCCCGACCCGTCCGGAGAGTTCCCGTCTTACGCAAAACGATTTGAAACAGAGTTTGAAGTAGCAATGCGCGAACTCAACATTGACCTCGTCTATCGTTTTCAAACCGACGAGTACACCAAAGGCGCGTACGCCGAACGGGTTATCCACGCAATGAAATATCGCGTGGAAATCGCCGACATACTTCTCGCCGGCATGTCGGAAATAGGCAAAGAAGAAAAGAAAATAGACCCTGAAGAATACAAAAAAAACTTCTACCCGATTGAGATATATTCACGATTTACCGGGAACGACCACACCGAGGTTGTGAAATACGACGGCGACGCTGAAGTGACTTATCGTTGTCTTGATACAAACCGAGAAGAAACGATAGACCTGCGACGCGATTTTATAGTGAAACTCGTGTGGAAAGCGGATTGGCCAATGCGGTGGGATGTTGAAGGTGTTGTATTTGAGCCGGGCGGAAAAGACCATGCGTCGCCCGGAAGCAGTTTTGATGTCGGGTCGGTGATTGCAAGAAAAATATACAACTTTGAACCGCCGGTTTTCATCGGTTACGAGTTCGTTGGAGTACAGGGGCTCGGCGCGAAGATGTCCGGTTCAAAAGGAAACGCCGTGTCGCCAAAACAACTGCTTGAAATATATGAACCGTCGCTTTTGAAATGGCTCTACACGCGAAAAAATCCGCGCCAAGCATTCACGCTCGCATTTGACACCGAGATTTACCGACAGTATGACGAATTTGACCGCGAAAACATATCATTGGCTTCAGGTGCGCTTGAAAAATCGGATACGAGAGCGCTAGAAATCGCATATGGCGAGAATAAACCCGCCGCAAATCCAATTCCGTTCAAACAAGCCGTGGCGTTCGGACAGATTTTGCAATGGAATGAACAAAAACTTATTGAGCTCACCGCCGCGCTTGGTTTAAAATTCAATCCCGCTTCCGTGCACGAGCGACTTTCCAAAGCGAGAGCATGGTTGGAGCGATATAATTCTTCCGAAGTCATTGCGCTTCTTCAAAACAAGAACACGGAATATATTGCAACACTCTCTGACAATCAAAAAAAACATATCGCCGCGCTCCACGCTCTTCTCCTTCAACCGATTGATACGATTGTCACGCTTGAAGAAAAAATATACGACATTCCAAAAGACCCCACGCTCTCGCAAAAAGAAAACAGCCCTCGTCAAAGAGCATTCTTCAAAGATGTTTATATGCTCTTAATAGGAAAAGACACCGGGCCTCGCCTGTCAACTTTCCTTTGGGCCGCCAACCGCGAACGAATAATGCGGTTGCTTTGAGTTTAGTGTTTTGAAACGCCGGCGCCAACCGCTTCGCTGATATTTTTTAAGCCATCTCTTTCCAAAAGCTTTGCTAAACCACGATTGATTTCTCCAATCAGTTGCGGACCTTGAAAAATCATCCCTGTAATAAGCTGAACTAAACTTGCGCCACAGCGAATTTTTTCGTATGCGTCTTCGGCCGTAAACACTCCGCCGACACCGACTATCACAAAACGCCGACCGGTTGTTTTGAATAAATGCGATATTAAACAATTGGAAGCGCAATAGGTTGGTTTGCCACTGATTCCTCCTCTGTCTATATTGCGTATTTCGTCTTGATCTATTTCCTGACGGTCTCTTTTCTTCGTGAGGTTTGAAACAATAACTCCATGAACGCGATGACGCGTCATTACCTCAATCAGCGTATCCAATTCCATTGTGGAAATATCGGCCGGCATTTTTACGAAGATAGGTTTGACGGTTTCAATCTTGTCCAAACGAGATAGGAGCGACTCAAGCCGTTCAGGACTCGTGAACGGCTCGCCTCCAAAAGTATTCGGGCAACTAATGTTTACTGTTATGTAGTCGGCAATATCGCGAATAGCCAGAAACGCCTTTTCATAATCCGCTATCCCAGCTTCGGTTTCAATAGTCGCCTGATTGTTTGTTTTGGCGACGCTGATTCCAATTGGTATTTCAAATTTTTTCCCTCTCAATCGTTTTGCAATAGCTTCGCAACCGTCGTTTTTCAAACCGTAATACACGACCAACCCCTGCGACTTTGGAAGCCGCCACAAGCGAGGTTTCTGATTTCCTTCGCAAGGTTCGCCGGTGATTGAACCGACTTCTTCAAACCCAAAACCGATTGCTGGAATTATGTCTGTTAAAACCGCGTTCTTATCAAACCCCGCGCTAAGCCCAACCGGATTTTTGAACTTTATTCCAAGAATCGTTTGTTCTAAAATCGGATTCCGGTAATTGTAGATTGACGATATGCACGCGCGCGTCCTAGCGAAGTCGCGCCAAGCGCTCTTCCGAAAAGCGTGAACGCGTCGTGAACTCTTTCCGGGTCCAACCTAAACAATATCGGCTTCAAAATACGCTGGTAAATAATGCGCTGAATGTCAATGATATTTTTTGTCATACGACTTTAACCCTTTATTATTTCCTCCACAGTCGCATCGGCAAATATCTTCATCGTGTCAAAGATTTTAAGGTTTTGGTGGCGAGGAATGAGAAGCTGTAAATCAGTGCAAGCCAAGATTACACAATCTAAATCTTTATTATCAAAGTCATTGATGATACTTATCAATTCCTCACGGTCCCGATTTTTCTGTTGCCCGACAACTAGATTCAAAATAAACTTTACCATCCTGGCTTGTTGAAGTTCGTTCGGAACAATATACTTAATTTCATTTTCGGCAAAAGCATTTTCATAGAGTTTATTTTTAATTGTTGCCGAAGTCGAAACAATCCCAACTTTATTCATGTTTTCTCTTTTAAGGAATTTAACAGT
>CAYIOW010000017.1:0-15174 GCA_964365275.1 uncultured Gammaproteobacteria bacterium | reverse complement strand
CAAAATCCATTTCCAATTTGTATCTCTTTTCAGATTCAAGCTTGGTCTGAATATCTCGTATGCCAAGCCGATAAGAATAACAAGAAAGCCGATCCAGGGAGGACTATAAACTACCCCCGGAGCATTTCCTACATTTATTTTTGTCCATGTGGGCATCCAAAACAACAAAGACAAAACTATTGTAAAGAAGATGGATGCAAAGATGCGATTTGAAACATTGCTCACATTTTTAACTATATCACTTTTATCGCCGAATTTCGTGCCCCGTAAAACGGGACGCGCCGCATTATAATTCGCGAACGATTACATCTTTCAAATACTGATTTTTAAAATCCGTTTTTTCTCCAATTATACTTTTTGTCTGGATAGAAAATTATTCTTTATGAGAATTTGAGAAATTTCCTCGAGTTTTTTGATATCTTGATTTGTTGGTTTGTCTACAAACAAACAAATTGTTCGAATAATTTTTCCCATAACTTTACAAATTGGCAGGGGCGCTGGGGCTCGAACCCAGAATAAAGGTTTTGGAGACCTTCGTGATACCATTTCACTACACCCCTATGTTTTGAACGGATGAATGGTAGCAAAAAATGCGTTTCCAGACAAGAACGACATTGTGGCTATTTACCGCAAATAGAAGGGAACAGACCACCTGCTGATAGGAATATCAACTACAACTATATCCTACCTCGCGATTTTCCAGCATGGTGGAAGCTGTAAAATGTTCACAGCAAACATGGTTATTGTGTTATACTGAAACAAGTAGGGAGTCGTAGTTTGTTTGTGAATAATATTTATGTCGCGCGTAGTTGAGCTCATTCGCATTGTTTTCATTTTGGGGATTGCGTTTTCCTCCTCGTTTTTGTTTCCACCGGTTGCCTTGTCAGCGTCTACAGGAACCATTGTCGCAACGCTTGTCTTGTTCGCTTTTCTTTTGGGATTTTTTATCAATAGAGCGCTGGAGAGAAAACAAATGATTTCTCGTTGCGTGTCGTTGGAATTACTACATCTGCGCCACACCTATCATTTGTGCGAAAATGTACAAGATAAGAATTTTGCAAAGCGTATCATTATCGCTTTAACGGGTTATCAATCCGCAGTCGGTAGGAGTTTTCTGTCTCATGCAAAAACAGGTGAGAGTTTTAGAAAAGTATCGCACCTCATATATTCATATAAAACAAAATCGGACAAGGATGAAATACTGTTTGCCGATTTGTTAAACACGGTTCGCGAAGTGGCTCTTGAAAGACAGCAAATTGAACAAGCGCTTGCAAATAAATTATCAGGGTATAGCTGGGTGGTGATGCTAACGAACGCCATATCTGCGGTTGTGCTCCTTCTAGTCAATCGTTTTGAGCCACAATACTCCCCGTTAGGATGCGCATTTCTAATATCCAGTATTCTTCTTTCTTTAGATTTACTTCTGCGAACAGACCAACTTTCTAAGTCGGAAATCAAAGCATTTGAAACCGCATATCGTTTCAACATACCTCATCGAAAAAGTCAGGTGAGCAAAAAATAGGCGAGGATATTGTGGTTATTTACCGCAAGTAGGATATAATTTATTGGTATGTGGATATTTTATGCGGCGCTTTCGGCGCTTGGGGCGGCGGGGGTGGCAATTTTTGCAAAAGTTGGTTTGAAGGGAGCGGACGCGACTCTTGCGGCTACCGCGCGGGCGGTTTTGATGGCAATAATACTTATTATTGTAGTCGCCATTTCGCGTAACGGCCGCTGGTTTTCTATTTCGGAATTTACCGGCAGAGAATGGAAGTATATTTTTCTTGCCGCATTGGCAGGTGCGATGTCTTGGCTATTTTATTTCCTTGCGCTTAAAACAGGCACGGCAATTCATGTCGCCGCAATAGACCGCGCGAGTATTGTGCTCGTGGTGTTCTTCGCCGCGATGTTTCTCGGCGAATCATTCACTTGGCAAACCGCGCTCGGTTCTCTCTTTATTTTGGCCGGCGCGTGGTTGTTGATTAAATAATATGGAAGTTTACGACCGACTTTATGGAGTGTTTCATATTGAAGAGCCGGTTTTGGTTGAACTGTTGAAGTCGCCAACCGTTACGCGCTTGGCGAAAATTGACCAGACCGGATTGCCGGAAGAGTTTAGTTATCGCGGTCGTTTCAGTCGTTTAGAGCACTCCGTGCGTGTGCAGACATTATTGTCTCTTTTAGATTTTCCAACCGAAAAGACCACGATAAAAGTAAAGTTTCGTTTCGTTGACCCGATATATGAAGAAAATGGCAAAATACATAGATTAAGCGAAACAGACCGCATATTCGCAGAAGAAGTAGAAATGGCGCGTCTGGAGAATGAGAAATGGGTTTATCCGGTATCGGTCAACGCTGTTTTTTATGGAAATAACACTATGTAACAGAACTCCATCATTCCTGAAAATGGCAATCTCCTCGCTCTTCAAACTAAAAAATCCTCAATGTACCCACCTGTACACCTGCGGTTTTTTTCGTTTTCCAGAGCATCGGATATTGCTCATTTTCAAGAATGCTAAGTTCCGTTTCATAATGTTATTTCCATAGAAAATGAGAAAAGCGTTAATTCGCATAAATCGGATTTTGGTGTTAACGGTTGCGGTGGTTGCACTCGTTGGCATAGTGTTTGCGCGAGGTGTTCGCCAAGACGGACCCGGTTGGTTTGATGTGCTGATGGGGAAATGGAATGAAATCGTAGAGCTTCCGCCGAAAATAAATGTGTTGTTGGTCGGTGTGGACAAACGAGTTAACTGGGAGGCGGAACATTGTGATGCGATACATCTTATGAAGTTTGACCTTGTAGACGAGAGGGTTGAAATCGTGAATGTACCGAGGGGAACTCCGACGAGGATGGAGATGCCGGCGGGGTGGGAGCCGAAGAAGGAGTTGGTGGACGCGGTGATGGAGGAAGAGAGAATCAAAGAAGAAGCTGGAATCACTGAATCAGGGAATCAAGGGATACGGTCGGAAGACGACAAGACAAAAGTTGAAATCATAACAGAGGAGATTGCGACTAGGGCGTGGGGGATGGAGCAGTATGTTTCAAATATCTGTTACTACGCCGGCTTTGAGCCGTTCGTGAGAGAGATTGAAAAAATAACGAAAGAGAAGATTGACTACACGGCGCGAATCGGTTTTTCCGAGGCGGAAGGCATTCTGCGCGTTTTGAAATTCAATCCGGCGTCAACTTTACAATTTTTGCGACACAGACAAAGTTTTTCACTTGGCGATGTTCAGCGGAGTTACAATCAGGCGGTGTTTATCGGCGATATGCTATCTGGCCGCATTTCGGATGTTGGAAAACTGCCAACCGTTCTTCAATTTACTCTATTTCGGTTGCTGAAAACCGATATGCCGCCCGAAGTCGCTCACACGCTTTTCAAAGAGATTTCTCAAAGTAAGATAGTCGGCGACAGAACACGAATAACGCATAAAACAATGCCGGCGCTTTTTGGAAACCCGGAAGTGATTCATATTGACCCGGAAGATGTACGGTTAGAGGTAGACCGGTTATATGGACATTTGACGCGGCTTCTGCCGAGTTTCAATGTGAAAGATACCGAGATGACGATTAAAGGGTATGTTGAAAACGCGGAGCGCGAAGCGTCTGCGGCGTGGCTGGACGGCGACACGGAGCAGGCAAGAGCGATTATGAATACAGTGGTTTCAAATGAATTGTGGCATCAAATAGAAAATGATAAGGAACGCATTCGGCTTATGGTTGAAGTGACTAAAATATGGAGCGCCATGGAGTGGAACCGTACGAACAATCGCGACATTGCGCTTGAACTCCCGTTGCGCGTATTTGGATACTTGTCTTTGGAAAGCGACGATGATGTAGCCGTGAATGACCTACGATTATTTCTGGAGCGACTGCTGACTGACTAATAAATAAAACACCTCGTTTTCACGAGGTATTTCATTTGCAGATTATTTCTGCTTTCGGACCGACTCGCTGATGAAAATCTTGCGGCCGTCCACTTCTTTCTCGTTTAAGGCGTTCATCGCGGCTTCCGCCTCGGCGGTGGAAGACATCGTTATGAATGCGTATCCCTTTCCTTCCGGCTTGTACGAGTCCGTGACGGTCCCGTGAGCGGAGAACAGGTCAACGAGCGTCTGAATACTGGTTCCGTAAGCGATATTGCCTACGAACAACTTGGGCGTTTCCATGCTCAAAAATGATGAATAAGAGCTTTGAAGGTCTGCTTCAAGCGTTCGCAATGTATCACGAGACAATCGTTTTGTCAAAATCCGCCTTGAATAAATCTTTGCCGATTGCCTCACCGATACTGTTGTAGCCATCATCTTTCAGAAGATTTACAAGTCCTTGGTTGATTCTTTTGATTGTAAGCGGGCCCCCATAAACCATTCCGGTAATAAGCTGAACAAGAGAAGCTCCGGCCTTGATTTTTTTATATGCGTCTTCTGCCGTGAATATGCCTCCCACGCCGACAATAACATATTTCCCACCTGTTTTTTGGTAAATATAACTTATCAGGCGGTCGGTTTTTTGTTGAATTGGTTTGCCGGAAATTCCGCCAAGCGGAAGCGAGTCAAGCGTGTCGCTTGATGATTTCAAATTGAGCGATGCGCGGTCTTTTGATAGATTTGAAACGATAAACCCGTTTATTATTTTGTATTCGTCAACGACATTCAGAATACGGTCAATATCCGATTCGCTTAAATGATTGGATATTTTCAGAAAAATCGGCGCGGATTTTTTTTCGCAACTTAATGCAGAAAGAAGCTTTCGCAGAAGTTCGGCATTGTCCTGAAATGAACAACCGTCCTGCGCATTCGGACATGAAATATTAATCGTTGAATAAGCGAAATAAGGCGAGAGCAGGCGATATGTATTAACATAGTCCTTCACCGAATCTTCGCCTTTGATATCATCTCGGTTGGTTTTTGCTATATTTATTCCGACAGGGATTTTAAATATCATCTTTTGTATTTTTTTGTAAACCGCATCGGCGCCAATGTTTTTGAGTCCGTAATAAACAATCAGCGCATTGTCCTTCGGTAAACGCAAAAGACGGCGGCCCGGGTTGCCGGAGTAAGGGAATTGGGTTATCGCTCCGACTTCCATAAAACCGAAACCAACTTCCGGAATTATTCGCGTAAGCCGAACATCCTTGTCAAAACCTGCGGACAGACCGACCGGATTCTTGAACTTTATGCCGCATATCTCGGTTTCCAAAGACCTGTGTTCGTAATGGCACAAGCCGTTTACGACCCATCTTGATATTTTGAATTTACCAAGAAACTCACCGAACGCGGTGATGCGTTCGTGAACGAATTCCGGCTCAAATCGGAAGAATAGTGGTTTGAGAACGCTTTTATATAACATAAAATTAATTCTCTCATTGTAGCGGAATAAATGCCACCGCAGCCGATAATGTCTGCGAGGTGTTTCATTATCGTTTGTGAGAACGATTTGACTTAACATACGAAACATGCCACTGCCCTGTGGACAAAAATTGGCATTCTTTGCGAGTAGTGGTACACTTTTTCCACTCATTCATTATTTTCCCACCAAATATGGCAAAGGGACTTTCCAAGTCACAGCTCATGGCGGAGCTGGCAGAAGCGTTCGGCGTGTCAAAAAAGGACGCGATTGAGATGTACGGCAAGCTTGTTGCGGTCGTATATAAAGAGGTGAAGTCAAAGGGTGAGCTTATGCTCCCGGGCTTCGGTAAGATGGTGAAACAACACCGCGCGGCGCGAATGGGGCGAAATCCCGCCACCGGAGCGCAGATTCAAATTCCGGCAAAGACGGTAGTGAAGTTCCGCTTGAATAAGGCGGCGAAAGAGGCAATTTTGTAAATCAGGGAACAAGAGCTGAAAAGACACCAGCTGGCGCTGGTGTCTTTTCGTTTAGATACGGTGCTTGACTTGAGCTCCGTGTTTCATTTTATGCGAGACGCGCTTGAGCTTTGGCAGTTTTATGCCGGTTGAAGGGTTTTTTGATTTACGAGACATATCTAAGAAAAGGGAATCAATGAATTAGGAATCAAGGAATTGCGGGGAGGATATTACAAAAATGAATAGTGGTCAAGAGCGGAGAGTTTGGCGAATGCGGGCGACCTCGTCTTCTACTGCACGACCTTCGTATTCTCCGCTATGCATATGGTTTCCACTGTAGTTTGGTTTCTTTTGGTCTAGGTGGAGGTCAAAGGTTACAACCGTATCAGTTTCTTTTACATAGATATGGTAACGAGGATAAAACTCCGGCGTGAGTTTTCTAGTGAAGCTTTCTTCGTTTGTTTTCGGGTCCGTGAACGGTTGATACCCGGCTCTCCTTAACAGAGCTAGAGGTGTCGCCGGCAGTGGTTTTTTGAAGTGGAGTTTCATAGACAAAGTATAACATAAAGGGGTCTGACCCATTTATTCCAGCACAGTAAGTTATACCCCTCCTATCCTCCCCTTTCAGGGGAGGGAAATGACAATGTGCCACGGTGCTTAAATGTTAATTTCCTCTCATAAATAGGGGAGGGTGGGTGTGGATAAAGGGGTCTGACCCCTTTATCCACAGCACAGCAGTGGCCATACCCCTCGCTAAGGGTGTGGTTATACTCTAGTGTGGATAACCGCTTTTTTGAATTGGTCGCCTTGGTCTTTGTAGTTTTTGAAAATGTCATAGCTTGGGGTTGCGGTGGAGAGGAGGGCTACGGAGCCGGTGGGGCAGTGAGTGAAGAGGAGGGAGACGGCGGTAGGCATATCGGATGCGTGGAGAATGACGGGGAATTGAGGAATTGAGGAATTGAGGACTCTGCTTCGTAAGGCAAGTTCAATTTTTTCGCGAGAGCCGGGGAGAAGAATAATGACCGGGATGCGGAGTGCAACAAGGCGTTTGGCGAGAGCGGTGAAATCGTAACCGCGGTCAAATCCGCCGAGTATTATTCCGCCAAGATTTTCGTTAAAGGTATTTATTGCGGAAAGTGTTGATTCAGGAGTAGTGGAAATGGCGTCGTCGTAAAATTTTATGCCGTTTTTCTCCGCAACGAATTCAAGACGATGTGGAAGTCCGGAGAATGAGCGAACGACTCCTTCAACGATGTCGGCGTCAATTCCAAGCTCGCGAGCAACAGCAAGCACGGCTAGAACATTATCCAAATTATGCGCGCCGAGGATTCGCACGGCGGAGGTCTCAAAAATCTTTTTATCTCCGTCCAAAAACCATTCAGCGTCTCTATGTAAGCCCCGCAATTCGCCAAGCGACACGGTTTTTGCCTTTGTAGTTCTCGCAATCTTTTTTAGCGGTTCAAACCGTCCTCCGTAAATAAAAGTGTCCTTCGTGTTTTGTCTAGCCGTTATTTTTGACTTAGCCCGTAAATAATTCTCAAATGAACCATGCCAGTCCATATGGTCGGGGAATATGTCCAGAAATACTGCGATATCAGGACGAGCCGTAAAGTCCTCCAACATGTAAGACGACATCTCGTAGACGATGGTTGTATTGTTTTTTACTTTTTCTATAGCATCCCAGTCCTGAATATCAATATTGCCAAGAAGAAGCGCGTCTCGTTTTGTCGCCTTCAGCACCTCGCAAATAAGCGTGGAGGTTGTGGACTTGCCTTTCGTTCCAGTAACGCCAACTATGGTTGCGCTAGTTTTTGAACGCACTTCGTCAAAAAACAAATTCGTAGCTGTTGTAACTCGCGAGCGGAGGCGCTTTGGCAAAACCGAATAGGGAACGCCGGGAGAGCGAACGATGACATCAAAATCGTCCAAAAGCGACAAATACTCCGGCCCGAGCATTGCTTCAAGAAGAGGGTCATCCGGAATTTCAAGTTTGTCATTTTTGTCGGCAATTGAAAAAGTTTGTTCAGGAAAACGCCGTCTCGCTTCTTTATATAGCGCGCGGTTTGTGGCTTCAAAGCCGAGAAAAACGATTGATTTGTTTGCGAGAGAGGATAGAAGCATGCAAGAGTATTCAGTATTGAGTATTTGGTATTTGTGAAAAACGATGTTGTAGATTACAGATTTAGCGGTGTTTTATAATCCTCCGGCACTGCATTATCTCCGGAAGGCGCAAGAACGCGCGTGATGACTTCGTCCATATCGTTTACGGTAGGTCGGACAACCGAAGCATACCATTGCATAATCTTTGTGTTGTTTGCGTCGCCTCTGCGATATATAAGTTCAAGCGCGGAGATGACTTCATCCGGCTCCCCAACACATTCAAAAGGTTTTGTGCCTATCGTGCCGGCAAGTTCGCCGAAAGTTTGAAGAAGATCTTTGTTCTCAAACAGGTCGTGTCCTAAAATACCAACAACCGCCTCGTGTGGCAACCATGCGGAAAGTAGCGTAAAGACGAACGCGCATTTCGGACAAGAGCCACACCAAAAGGAGGAATTAAGGAATTGAGGAATTGAGGAATTTGTACGGAAGTTTTTGTTGCAACTTGAAAATATTGAAAAGTATTTCGGGTGCTTTACGAACTCCTTCACGATTGAAAGTTCGGAAAACGGGCGAAGAAGCGAAAAGACGCGGACGCGGTTTGTTACAAACGATGACGAATATGCCTGTAGAGAGCGTTCAAACTCCAAGGACTTGCTGTATTGGTGATTTATTGTTTCTCCGAGATATCCAAGATTGCCGGAAGACGCGCTTTGTTCCCAAGAGAAAATGACATCGGTTTTTTGGTGAACGAGAGCAATAACCACGGAGAGGAAACTCCAAATGGCAGAGATTGGAATATGCCCATTGTAAGTTTCAGATTTATCGTTTAACGCAATCAACTCTGGGTCTATTGTCCTCTCCACGGTGAAATGTGAAGCGCCGATTGCCTCTGCGGTTTTTGCGATTGGCGCGGCATTTCCTACGGCAAATGTCGTGAAGTTAACTTTGGCATCCTTCAGCTTTTCGGCTGTAACGATTGAATCCTTGCCGCCTCCCAGAGGAACTAGCGGGGAAGGAATTGAGGAATTGAGAAATTGAGGAATTGAAACATTTGGGCCTTTACTTTCGTATGGAAAGTGAATCAGGTTGCGGAAGTCAATGTCATTTTGGTAGAAGAACTGGCCAAGGCCTTTTGTGTAAAGAGTATTCCAAAAGTGTGCTTGTTCTCGGGTTAAAGTCCCTGAATTAATGACGATTTTTTTTGGACATTTTGCCTTCCAGTAGCTGATTCCGGTTATCAGGTGAAGAGAAAAAAGCGCACGCTCAATATCCTCGTCTGGCACGGACGACCAGTTCACGCCTGATATTGGAACAATGAATGTCTCGGTAAACGAAATGCCGTCAAGTTGATATACGAGACGGATTTCTCCAGACGATTTATCAAATGAATAATTTTTAAATACGAATTCCGACATATTTGTATTCTATCGCATTCCCGTAATCCTGTCCGTTTTTCAGAATGCGGTCAATAGTTATCCACAACCATTCGTGTCTTGACAGACGAAATGGTCTATACTTGAACCAATATTTCTAATTCAATTCTTTTCTAACATGCTTATGAACATTTCTTCACTTCGTGGAGAATGGCGTGGTTACTCGTTTGCGCGAGCGCTCGTTTTTGCGCTCGTTGTTGTTATTGCGACGAGCGCCTTCTCATTCTTTCTTCCGACGCGTCCGGCGGATGCCAGTGCGCCGACTTTCAGTGTTGCGTGGAAAAACAGTCAGAATAATATCGTTCTGGATTTTGACCAAGGTGTTTCAGGACCAAGCAGCACGGCGCTGACCTCGGCGTCTTTTACGGTCGCTGGAGCGAATTCAATAGCGATAGCGTCTGTAATTCACTCGCCTGGACAGCCAACGGTAATTATTGCTCTTGCAGGCGCGCTGAACAGCACGAATAGCGATTTTACTATTGCATGCGCTACAAACGCAGTTCGTAATCCTGCGAATGAGGCGTGCGCGACCGGAACGGTTAATGTGTATGCGGCGGCGCAGGACACCACAGGCCCAATTATTCGTGAAGTCAATCTTTTTGGCGCAACCGAAGTTGCCGTGGTTTTTGATGAACGAATTTTGTCATCAACTGTAAGCATGGTTGACTTTACACTTACCACGGCGGCGCCAAGCGACGATTCTACCGTAACCAGCGTAAACTCGTTTGACGATGTGGCGAATGTGGTGGCATCCGGCGCGACAATCGCATACGGTTCCGGAAACACTATTGCAATCGGCACAGGAATCACAGACCCTTTTGGAAATGCGACCAGTATTGCAACTCCTACAATAATGCCGCCATTGAAGATTTCGGAAGTGAAAATCGGTTCATCGACAAATGGCCGCGATGAGTTCGTTGAGCTTTATAACGCGGGTGGACAGGCCATTAATCTGAATACGCTTGGACTGAAACTTCATCTTTGGGATGGTACGACGGACACGAATGCGGCTATAACATTCATGAACAGTACTATTCCGGCAAACGGGTTTTTCCTGCTGACCACAAATAACTATTCAGGAACTACCGCCTCGGATGCAGTTTATGCAACAACCGCGACTGCGCAAATTGTTGCAAACGGCGGTGTTTATATAAGTTTATCGGCAACGGCCGACGCCAGTATCATTGACAAGGTTGGATGGGGGACATCCACTAAAAAGGAGGGAACTGCGGCGGCTGATATTGTGGCAAATACCAGCATTGAAAGAAAAGCGATGGAGTATTCTACGGCGGCAATGATGATTTCGTCTGGTACTCACTACACATACGGAAACGGCAGCGATGAGATGAATAACTTGATTGATTTTGTGGTACAGGCGACTCCGGTTCCGCAAAACAGCTTCTCTAATTCTGAATTTGCCTGGGGTTCTGACGCTTTCTCCGGAGGCGACACTACTCCTCCCGCAGTTTTGAATTCTTTTCCAAACTCTGGAATGACAATGGTGCCTTCTGACCTGCAAATGGTGGGTATTGACTTCTCCGAGGCGCTGTTGTCGTCTAGCGTTACAACATCAACCGTTTCGCTTGTTAGGACGGGCAGTCCGACCAACTTGTGCACGACGGTCGCCTATAATCCGGCTTCGTCAAATGGCGCGGATGTCGTGTGCAATATCGGAGCGGCGAACCGTCCTCTTCAAGCGGTTGTTCATACATTCACGATGACGACCGACATTGAAGATGTCGCAGGAAACAACATAACGGCGGCGTACGCATTCACTTTCACGCCATCGGCGACGGCAACATTTTCATCCTCGGCGGCTCCGGGCGTTGTTGGAGGATTCCCGATGCCAGGTATTACAAACTTTCCGCCGAACAGCACGAACCTTTCGGTGAACTTCAACATGAGCATGAGCGCTACCACGCTTACAACTGCCGGAAATATAACACTATATGATGTTACGGCAGGCGCGAGCGAGACGATTACAGGTATTTCAGCGGCAACAATAGTTGACCCGAATGATTCCGCGGTAATCACCGTTGGCACCGGAACATTTACCGCAGGAAGCCAATACCGACTGCGGATTACGACAAGCATTCAGTCATCCGGAGGGGTGGCTATGCCATTGCAACATGACATTATATTTACTGCGGGTGGCGCCAACGACTCAACGGCTCCAATGATAGTTGGTGTAACGCCCGCAAATTCATCAACAGGCGTTCCGGTCGGCGGCGCGTTTATTTCAGCCGCCACCGATGACGCTCTTCTTGCTTCTTCCGTAACCTCAACGAGCGTTCAGTTGCTTCAAGGGGCTTCAGTTATCCCGACGACGGTTATTTACAACGCAAGCATGAATCAGATTCAGGTTTCGCCTAACTTTGCGCTGGATGCAAGCACTGCATACATTGTAAGATTGGACGCGGCGGCTCCGGGAGCGGTGGAAAGCGTTACAGGCGCGGTGCTTCAGGACACTGATGGAACTTTAAACGATTATTATCAGTGGACATTTACCACAGGTAGCGCGGATTCCGGCCAGCCATCAATTCTTTTTGCAACTTCAACGCAAACGATGGTGAATGTATCGTTCTCAGAGCCGGTCATTGAATCGGAAGCGGAAAATATAAACAACTACACGCTTACAAGCCCAGGCGCGACTGCGGTAACTTTATCCGCGCTGTCTGGAAGCACGGTTACATACGACCCGATGTCAATGAGCGTAACGCTGTCCGGTCTTTCGCTCACATCCGGCAATTCATTTACTGTTTCAGCGACAGGAATTCATGACCTCGCAGGTAATCTGCTCACAACGGCGTCCGCGAGCGGAAATGTGATGAATGAAACGACGATGGGAACGAATTTCGGGCCGGGGGCGAATTTTGAAGGAGAAGTATTTGATATGCCGAGCGGCTTTTCTGGAAGCACCTATTCGTATGTTCCGCAACCATCGGTAATGCCGATGTCTGGTATGGCTGGAACGACATCAAAGTATATGGTGGATGTTCCGATTTCCGAACAAGTGCGGGCGGTTGGGAATAACGGAAAAGTTGTACTGACCTTCCCTGCGGGCTTTACGGTTACGGGCGCTGCGGAAATGGCAAACAGTCCTGCAAACAACGACGCGAACGGTCCGGGACCGGGCACGGTGGCAGTAAACGCGGTAACCGCAAATACGCAAGCGCGAACCGTAACGGTTGATTTTTCTATCGCGACAAGATGCGGACAGGCGAATACGGACCCGTGTGTTACGGGAGACGAGCACGATTTTCTGCACTTTGACCTGTCGGGCATTGTGAATACCGCCGTGCCGCGCGAATGGGGTACGGAGGGATATACGGTGGACATAAAAACAATGACAAGCACCACGGTTTTGGAAACGATGACTTCAATGCCGTTCTATATTCAGGCGGCAGGCGCGAATACGCTGACCGTGAATCTTACGGCTGGCTCGGTAACTTCCGCCAGTACGGTAGTTGTCCGCGCGATGTCGTGGATGACAGGCGAGATGTCTGCAACTTCCACCGCATTCGTTGCAGGCGCGGCATCGGCAACCTTTAGCAATGTTCCGAACGGCGATTTCTGGGTGTTTACGGACCCGGTAATAACGCTTGCGACGACTGACGATTTCCTTGGAGTGCAAAACCAACAATCGGTTATGGTTGATGGGAACGAAACGCTCGCCATGACGCTTGCTTCCACTGCCGCACTGCAAACGGTAACTGTGAATGTAACCGGCGCCACGGGAAAAGATATTGATGTATTTGCAAGCGGTCAGCAAGGTTTCAATGCGAAGCGAATTTCAAACACGGACGGAACCGATTCCGTAACCGTGAAGCTTCAGAACGGCACTTACCGTTTTGGAATAGGACCGCATATGGAAACAAACGGCGGCTGGGTTGAACCGACTCCGCCCGACTACACTGTAAGCCCGACGGATATTGAGGTTACAACTTCAGGAAGCGGGTGCGTTGAAACAAGCGGAACTGCGAATAATTGCGTTATCGCTTTTGCTCTCACTGCGGCGACCGCCACAATCAATGTTTCGGTGGTGGATAACGCCGATTTGCCTATTTCAGACGCAAAAGTGTTCGTGAATACCACATCGGGCGGCTTTTCCACCTTTGGCACCACCGAAACGGACGGAACTGCTTCATTGGCTGTAGCTGAAGGTTCGTATCGGCTAGGCGCGTTCTTGTTCGGCGCTCCTCCGTCGGAGGAAATAAGTGTTGTCGTTGACGGTTCAGGAAATGTGTTTGTGAACGGCGCGTCCACTGCGTCCTCGGTGGTAACGATTAAATTGGGGAAAGCTGATAATGCTATTTCTGGAACCGTAACCGACGGAACGAATCCTGCAAACGGCGCGAATGTAAATGCGTACTGTTCGTCAAACTGTACCGGAATGATGAGGAACGCATTCGCGATGACCAATTCAAGCGGAAGTTATACGCTGTATCTTTCAAACGGCACATGGTCGGTTGGAGCGCACCTTCCGGGATATGGCGAATTGCCACGGCAAACGGTAACGGTCTCTAATGCCAACCAAACCGACATTAACTTCCAACCGTCATCCTCGGTTACTTACCGCACAATCTCCGGAACTGTGTGCAGAAATTCCGGAGCAAGCTGTTCGGGAGGAACAGCGATTCCGAACGCGTTTGTATACGCGAACAGCACCGCTACCGGCGGCGGTAGCAACTCCACAATATCTGGAGCCGATGGAACATATACGCTCCGTGTGCCGGCGGCGACGGGCTATCGCCTTGAAGCGTTTGACCCGACAATCGGCGGTAAGCTTCCGCCAAAAACAGGAGTGGATACGACCAGCGCGAATCAAACCAGCCAAGACATTGTGGTCGGCGCGCCGAATACGGTTACGATTAATTTCAAGGACGCGCTTGGAGTCGCGGTAACAATGCAGGATGTCTTCGTGGAATTATCGGACGCGACTACGGATATTCGCATTCATAATTTTACGAAGAGCGGTTCGTCAATGACACTGTCGGTGCCGAGCGGAACATATAAAGTGTTCGGCGGTTCCAGAGCGATGCAGTTCACGGCGTCTTCGGTTACGACAGACGATGCGGTGAATACGGTGGTTACGGCAGGCGCTGTAACGGTGAACGGGTCGGAAGCGATAAAGTTTACGATTCCAGCAATAAGAACCGTTACCGGTACCGTTAGCGATGGAACAAACCCGGTAGAAAACGCCTGGGTTGAACTCGCGAATCCTACCGAAGGCATCTTCATAGGAGACGAAACGGATTCAAGCGGAAATTATTCAATCAGCGTGCCTGACGGAACATATCAGCTGAACGCGTATAAGTATGGTTTGGTGGTAACTCCGATTACTTTGGTGGTGAATGGGGCAGAAGAACAAAACTTGACCGGCTCCGTTACAACTTTGGTAATTCGCGGCACGGTTACAGCATCAAGCGTTGGTGTGTCAAGCGGATTTGTTAGAGCGGAGAAACAGGGCGGCGGTGTTGTTACTACAATGACCGATTCGGAGGGCGAGTACGATTTGCCCGTTACGGACGGCACTTGGACAGTTACCGCCGTCGGTCCAGGTTACGCTCCGGTTTCCATGTCTTCCAATGTTCAAATTTCAGGTGCGTCAGATATAGCCGGCAACGATATTGCTCTCACCACCGCCGTTAGTTTGGAAGCGCCATTCTCTGAATCATTTACTCCGTCAAACGGCGGTACATACACGGATGATGCCATCGGGTTGGAATTGACTGTGCCGGAAGAGGCGTTAGGAACTTCAACAAGCTCCGGAACAATAAATATGGAAGAAACGAATTCGGTCGTTGACACAACTGCGGCAACCGTGATTGGAAAC
>CAYIOW010000016.1:0-16135 GCA_964365275.1 uncultured Gammaproteobacteria bacterium | reverse complement strand
CGGCGCTTTTCGCTCACAGAAACGCGCTTTCAAATATGACTTGGATTATTGACCCCAACAACATTCAAATTGACGGCAATACGGAGAACATTATGCCGCTGGAGCCGTTGCGCGAAAAGTTTGAATCGTTCGGATTTCATACGCAGGAAGTTGACGGACATAATATCCGCGACTTCGTTGACGCAGTCGGACAAGCTCAAGCCGTGGTTGAGAAGCCGAGTGTGATTATTGCGCATACGATTCCCGGAAAAGGCGTGCCGTTTATGGAATACGATTATACTTGGCACGGCAAACCCCCAAACCAAAAAGAAGCGGCGCGCGCGCTTCACGACCTCCGCACTCTTAGAGGCAAAATCGTCAGCGAACACGAATAGCACAATCGTTTCCTCCCCAAATACCATATACCAAATATTCTTCTTCATTGCTCCCCAAATACCAAATACTAAATACCATATACTTCCCTTATGACAGACAACCAAAAAACCCTCGCCGTCATCGCCGCGCTGGTCGCGCTTTCACTCGTCCTCGCGGTTCTAACCGAAAGCAAGCCGTATTACGCGATAACGCGCGGATTTGATACGGAATATGCCCTCGCTCCGTCCCCGACCGGTGAAAAAATAACAGCCGATATCGCGCTTGGCGAATCTGCCGGCGAAACCGCCGCTGATTCGGAAACGCGCGTAATACGAAACGGTTCGCTTTCGCTCCTTGTTGATTCAATCAGCAATGCCGTAAGCGACGCCGCCGCTATTGCCGAAAAAAACGGCGGTTTCGTTGAACACAGCAATACCGGCGAAAATCCGGACGGCTCCAGATACGGCTATGCGACAATCCGTGTCGCCGATGAGAAGTTCAACGATGCAATTGAAGAATTGAAAGACCTCGCCGGCCGGGTAAAGGACGAAAGCGTTACGGCGCAGGATGTTACGGAGAGATACACCGACCTCCAAGCACGGCTTCGCAACGCTCGCGCCGAAGAACAGGCATATATCGCCTTGCTAAACCGCGCCGGTTCGGTCTCCGACCTGCTCCAAGTTCAGCGTGAATTGTCGCAAGTTCGCGGCAGGATTGAAAGTTTGCAAGGTCAGATTCAGTATTTGGAAAACCAAACCGATTATTCAACAATCACAATCAACTTTGAAGAGGACCGCGTAATAACTTTGCCGTCAAAGAAATTCCGCTTCGTTCCGATTGTTAAAGACGCCACAGCCGGCCTCGTGGCAATTGCACAATGGTTCGTTACAGCAATTGTATGGATCGTGATAATAGGTATTCCTGTCGGCACCGTATTGTTCGGCGCTTGGAAAATATATAAGAAAATCAGAAAAACAAATTGAGCCCGTTTTTCTATTCCTACAATTCTTCAATTCCTCAATTCCATTTCATGACGCTTTCCCCTTCCACATACAAAACAACCGTAAAGCTCGTTCCTACGCGCAACGGTTTCGGCGATGGCGTAACCGAAGCCGGAAAAAAAGACAAACGAATTGTCGTGCTGTCAGCCGACCTTACCGAATCCACGAGAGCACTCACATTCAAAAACGCTTTTCCGGACCGCTTCATACAAATCGGCGTCTCGGAACAATCAATGGCGGCAATCGCGGCAGGTCTCGCGCTTGAAGGGTTCGTGCCCTTCATCGCGAGTTACGCATGTTTTTCGCCAGGACGAAACTGGGAACAGATTCGTCTCGTCGCCGCGATGCAAAACCTGCCGATAAAGATAATGGGAGCGCACGCGGGCGTTTCGGTCGGTCCGGACGGTTCAACGCACCAGATGCTGGAAGACATCGCATTAATGCGCGTTTTGCCAAATATGACCGTGCTCGCGCCATGCGATTATCTTGAAACGAAACGAGCGGTAATCGCTTCAGCGAAACTTTCGGGCCCGGTTTATGTCCGTTTTGCTCGTCATGCGTCGCCCGCATTCACGCTGGCCAAAACGCCTTTTGAAATCGGGCGAGCTGAGATATTTCGCGAAGGCCGCGATGTTGCGATAATCGCCTGCGGACCTCTTGTTCACGAGGCGTTGTTGGCGGCAAAACTGCTTGAAGAAAACGGCGTAAGCGCCTGCGTTATGAATTGTCATACGATAAAACCGCTTGACGAAGAAACGATTGTTAAGGCGGCAAAAAAATGCGGTCGCGTCGTTACAATTGAAGAAGCGCAAACGGTCGGGGGACTCGGTGGCGCGGTAGCCGAATGCCTGGGCGCGCATGCCCCGACTCCTCTTCTTCGCCTCGGCATGCACGGTTTCGGTACATCCGGCGAGCCGCAAGAGCTCATTAAATATTTTCACTTGGACAGAAAGAGTATTGCGAAGGATGTTCTGGCGTTTTTGAAGATCCAATGACCACCGTCTTCCTCCTTCTCTTCGCTTTTCTCGGCGCGCTCCTTTCTAGTGCACTCGACTGTTTGGTCTGGCGGCAAGAAAAAGGTGAAGCGTGGTTCTCCGGCCGCTCGCACTGCGACCGCTGCGGCAAACCCCTTCGCCTCCGGGACCTCATGCCTCTTTTTGGTTTTCTTTTTCGCGGAGGCAAAACCTCTTGCTGCCATGCACGCGAAGTGCCGTGGCACTTTCTCCTGGAGTGTCTCGGCGCTTTTGGCTTTCTCTTCGCCGCAGCAGAGTTTTTGGAAACACGAGATGCCTCCCTTCTTCTTCGCGACCTTCTCCTTATTGCCTTCGCCATCTCCACCGCCGCAAAAGATCTCTTCTCCGGCCTCGTTTCCATCCCACTCACCGGCACCGCCATTCTCTTGTTTCTCTTCTGGCCCACTGAAGACCCATCACTCATCCTTCGCATCCTTGGCCTTTGGGTAGGCGCCGCACTCATGCTCATTCCCTACCTCATCACAAGCAAAAAAGGTGTCGGCGGAGGCGATGTGTGGCTCGGCGCGCTGCTCGGTGCGGTTCTTGGCGCATGGAAGGTGTGGCCAGCGCTTGCCTTGGCCTTCATCCTTGGCGGAGGCGTGGCGGCAACCTTGCTTTTAACGAAACAAAAAAAGCGCACCGATGCGATTCCGTTTGGGCCATTCTTGATCCTCGCATTACTCCTCGTGCACTTCTTTTAAGGAAGCGCCTCCTCGACCGAAGTGACCGCTACGGGGTCAACGGTAAGATTAACCTTGAGCCCGTAAAACGTGTTCGCTTCGTTTGCGCTCACATGCACATCGCGCGCATTGCCACCAAGGTTGGTGACTGCGACCGAACAACTACCCGCCGAGGTGGCCACGCTTGTTTCCGCCCAGCTTGGGTTCGCGGCAAGCCAAATAAGCGCTTCGTCCAAGCAACTTTTGGTTCGCGTGCGGGCTTCCTCCGCCTGCACGGTATGCAAAACGGTCGTGGTGCGCCCGATGCCGCCGAGCGATACCGCGAGCGCCATGGCAAAAACAACGCTGCCGATGATCATGACCGAGAGGAGAAGCACAATACCTTTTGGCATATTATTCTTCGACGGTTTGAGGAAAAAGATCGAAGGTTGCCGTGCCGGAGAAAACACCTTGGCGGTAGGCGCTTGAGGAAGGGTTCAGCGGTCGAAGCGTCCAGGAAAAGCGAAGGCCGGTCAAAATCGCCGTGCTATTTCGAACCGCATCCACTTGCCACGCCACCACTTCAACATCGCGGTCCGTAAGCCATACCGTTTCCGTTCCCTTCTGGAAGCGCACGCGCCGTACATTCGTAGATGTATTCGAACGCACGACCACGCTTTGCAGCACGTCAAGTGTGATTGTGACGCCATCTTTACCTTTGAAGACGAGGGTACTGAAGGCACCGCCAAGCGTGGACGCTGATACGCCGACCGCCGACGCCTCCGTCACCTCATGTTCAAGCATGCCCAAAAGCGCAAGACCGGAGTCATTCACATGCCCCTTCCCCGCCGCTCCTGCACCGCTTTCCACGGCTTGAAGGGCAAGGGCCGCAAAGGCGGGAATTAAAATCGCCATGATCGCCAAGTAGATCAGCGTTTCAATAAGCGTAATTCCTCGAGCGAAGCGTGGCATACTAATCAGTATCGGGGACAAATGGCCCTGAAGACAAAGTGGAGCCGTCTGAAAACTCGAGATCAATCGTGACCGTGGTTCCAATCATGTTTCCGGAGAATTGTGTTTTGTGCATTTCAACGGTTTGAAGGGCCCTAATGACTTCGTCTTGAGTGTCGAGTTCGGTGCCCGATGGCTGGTTCCCCGAAGGCGTTCCCGGCCCAGACGCGGACCACACCTTGGTTTCCGAGAGGAACATTTGATCAATCGTGCGGCCATTTGACCATGTTATCGTGACCTTGTCGATCGTGACTGCATCGCTCCCAGTATTTTCAATATACACTTCGCGGAGCTGCTTTTGCCCATGCCAATTTGCTTCACTCAAACCAAACGCCACCTGCGCGGCCTCTTCCAACTTGAAACATGTACCCTCCGGACCTTCAAAACGCGTGCGCATCTTCGTGGAAGTCAGCGCGCGCGCTTGGCCTAACACATCGGTCCATGTGACGGTCGAGGATAATGTGAGTGAGTCCGGATCGGCCGTGCCGCCACTTACGCTGTAGAGACAATCGGCGTCTCGGTTCACGGCCACGACGGAAATCGTGCGTATCACTCCGCCTCCCAAATCCTCGTTTCCACCCACAACCGACCATTGATTTCCTTGAAACCGCAGTGCACCGCTTTCGGTAGGTGTTAGATTTGCAAAATCCATACTCTCCAAAGCGGCTACGCCTTCTTTGGCGCGAAAGAGCGCCTCCAAGCGATCGCTATTTTTCGCATCAGAAAAACTCTGCATCATCCACACTGAAACAAGCGCGGTAAAGCAAAGCGCCGCGACCCCAATCGCCACGAGCGCTTCGAGAATAAGCGAACCGTTACGGTTCGACCACCGTCCCGAAAGAGGAAATTTGAAGAAGAGTTTGGACATCGTTTACTTGAAAAGTCACCGTGCCGTATTGCGTCGTTCGCGCATCGAGAGCCGCAAACACCGCCTCATGATCAGAACCGCCGGATACGCCCGCTCCCGCCAAAGCGGCATTTGGGACACGGAGCGAAGGACGAAGAGTCACCACGAGGTCGTAGGAAGGGTTGCGGAGAGTGTACGACGCGCCAGCAAAAACCGTGATGGACTCCGCCACTCTGGTTACTTCATTGTAAGCGAGATACACGCCCCACGGCGACTCCGCGACTCCCAAACGCGCACGCTCCGAGGCCAAAGTGAACGCATCCCGCGCCGCCGCCACACCCCCCTGCCCTTCGGCCGCCTTTTGTATGCCGGAGGACGCTTCAAGCGCAAAGGCAAAAATGACAGCGACGACCGCAAGGACCAAGAGCGCTTCAATCACCGTAAAGCCGCGCGCCCGTATCATATATTTCCGACAATTTGGTAAATGGGCGAGAGAATCGAAAGCGCAAGCACGCCCACAAGCGCCCCAATGAACACCAAAAGAACCGGCTCGAGCAAGTTTGAAAGATTCTTCGTGGTGTCCGCAATTTCTTCTTCGTAAAACTCCGCCAAAGAAAGAAGCATATCTCCCAAGGTCCCTGTTTCCTCCCCCACATGCACCATACGGCGAAGGATAGGCGGAAAGCGGCGCTGGTATTTTTCTAAAAACGACGAAAGCGTGTCGCCGCCTTTTACCGCCGCGACCATGGGGATGAAAAGCGCGCGGTAGCGAACATTGGAAATCACCGTCGCAGTGATGGGAATCGCTTCGCCAATCGGCATGCCGCTCTTGAGGAGCGTGCCAAGAAGACGCGTGAAATGCGCTAAATGCGTTTTGCGCACCAAGGAGCCAAAAAGGGGAAGATGAAGAACCACTTCATGCGTGACGCGTTTCACATGCTTCAGGCGGCGAAGAAAAACCCAACCAACGGCTGCGGCGAAGAGACCAAGAAAAATCAGTACGCCGTGTCCGCGTACCGCCTCGGCAATCCAAAGCAAGATGCGCGTAGAGAGCGGGAGGTCTACTTTGAGCGTACGGAAAACACTGACGATGTTTGGAAGAATGAAGACAACGATCCCAATCGAGAGAAGAAGCGCCCCCGAGATAACGACCGTTGGGTAGAGAAGCGCGCCGCGTACTCTTTGGCGCAAGTCGTGTTCCTTATCGAGCTGGCTCGCCAAGTGTTCCAAGTTCGTTTCCAAGGTTCCCGAGGCCTCGCCGGCCGCAACCAAGCTTACAAACACTTCGCCGAACACCTGGGGAAACTCCGCAAACCCCGATGCCAATGTTTTTCCACTTTTCACGGCACGCATGAGCGTGTCCACAATGGTTTTGGTGGGCCCAGTGGCTTGATCCAAAAGAATTTGAAGGGCGTCAGGCATCGCCAACCCCGCACGCACCAAGACCGTTAAATACTTTACGAACATGAGCCGCTCGGTATGCGAAAGGCGTACTGTGAAACGGCTCATCCACGCACGCTCCGTTTTATTCACCGACACTTTTTGCGCCATCTTCTTTTTCATATTACTCCTGCATCACACGCACAAGTTCTTCAAGCGTAGTCAGTTTCTCCTTGATTTTTCGCACGCCGTCTTCCGCAATGGTCGTCATACCTTCTTTAATGGCTTCCGCATGAATGGTGTCGCTGTCCGCCCGCGCCACCACCATGTCTTGAATCGCTTTTGAATTTTCAAGCACTTCGTAAATGCCAAGACGCCCCTTGTATCCCGTTTCATTACAGGCCGCGCACCCCTTTGCCTCCGCAACCGTAATTGATTTTTCCTCACCGAAGAGCGCACGAAGAAGCGGCGCATCGAAAAGTTCGGCCGCTTGTGTCTCCGTCACCGTTTTCGTACCCTGACAATCCGGACAGACACGCCGCACGAGGCGCTGGGCAATCGCGCAAATTAAGGTAGAGGAAATCAAAAAGGGCTCTACCCGCATGTCAATCAAACGCGGAATAGTAGACGCCGCATTATTGGTGTGAATGGTCGAAAGAAGTTTGTGTCCCGTAAGCGCGGCGTTCACAGCAATTTTCGCCGTCTCTTCATCGCGAATTTCCCCGACCATAATAATGTCCGGGTCTTGCCGCACAATGGAGCGCAGGCCGTTCGCGAAAGTGAGCTTGGCCGCCTGATCCACCTGGCTTTGGTTCACGCCGGCAATTTCATACTCCACCGGGTCTTCAATCGTGGAAATATTCACCTCGCGCGTATTCAAAATTTCCAAAATCGCGTAAATCGTGGTGGTCTTCCCGCTTCCCGTAGGTCCCGTGGCAAGAATCATCCCCCAGGGCTTTCGAATCGCACGCTTTACGCGAGCCAAATCCGCTTCCGAAAATCCGAGCTGTTCCAAAGAAAGTTTGTGCGACTGGGACGAAAGGAGACGGAGCACTCCCTTCTCTCCCATGGTGGTCGGAATCAAGGAAACACGCACATCAACTTCTTCCTTGCCGGGGACATCGAATGTGAAACGGCCATCTTGCGGCGCGCGGTGTTCGTCTATGCGCACAAGGGTGAGAATCTTCAAAACGGCAACCACTTGCGCATGCAAATCGTGCGTCAGTTCAAAGAGATCATGAAGAATCCCGTCGACACGGAACCGCACAAAGGCCTTATCCTCTTCTGGTTCCAAGTGCACATCAGACGCGCGCTGAAGATACGCAAAACGCATCACCGCATCAAGGAATTTCGTCACCGCATCTTGGCTCTTGCCTCCTTTCGCCGCTTCGAGCAAGAGCTCTACATCTTCTTTTTTGAGTTGAGGCCCTTCGCCACGCGGTTCTTCCTTCAAAACTTTTTTCTCTTCCAAAGGCATAACGCGCTCATTGTAGCATGAAAGCCGTCTACGCAGTATGAAAGCTATCCACAGGCAGGGATTGTCGGCGAAAAACATGACCAGTATACTGTGTGCACTATGAAAACTTCCTTACGCGCCGGGTTCACGCTCATTGAACTCCTGATCGTCATCGCGATTATCGCCATTTTAGCCGCGGCGGTATTTGTAGCGCTCGATCCGGTTCAGCGCTTTCAAGAAGCGCGCGATTCCGCCCGCTGGAGCGATGTCAATAATATTATCTCGGCGGTGAAGACCGACCAGGTGGATAATGGCGGCGCCTACCTTGCCGCGGTCGCCGGGCTCACGGCCGGTAACTTCTACACAATTGGCACGGACGCGACCGCCTGCGATGCGGGCTGTACTGCGAAAGTGACGCAAGCGGCATGTGTAGACCTTACGGGCTTGGTCACCGAAGGATACTTGGGCGAAGTGCCGCAAGATCCTTCAAGCGGCACGGCTGCCAAAACGGATTACTACTTGTCGCGAAAAGCTTCCGGCACGGTGGAAGTGGGCTCCTGCGATCCGGAGGCCGCCACGACTATTACCATTTCCCGCTAAGCGGAAAAAATATCCTCTCTGCCGCAAGCGGAGAGGATTTGTTTTTGATATACTTTCTTCATGTACGACCTCGTAACAATCGGCGACATAAAACTTGATGTGTTCATAGACCTCGGACGCGAGGCAAAAGTTTCGTGCGAGTTGAATAGAAAAGATTGTTTGCTGTCGTTGGAATACGGAAAAAAGATTCCGGTTCATTCCGCGCTCACTATGGCCGCCGGCTCCGCGATGAATGTCGCTCTCGGAACACGCCGATTGGGCGCTTCATCGGGAATCGTAAGCGTTATGGGAAATGATTCCGCACACGCTCTCGCCGTCGCCACATTAAAAGCGGAGGGTATAGACACGACGCATATTACGGCTGAAAAAGGTGAAAGCAGTTTTTCCGCCATACTGAACTTTGAAGGCGAAAGCACAATGCTTTCCGCCCACCGACCGTATTCATACACATTGCCAAAGTCGCTAAAAACAAAATGGCTGTTCGTTTCCGAAATGGGACCTAACCATCGTTCGTTGTTCAGACAAATACTCGCCTTCACCAAAAAAAATAAGACGCAACTCGCTTTCAATCCCGGAACGGTTCAGTTGGAACGAATTGACCTAGCGTTTCTGGACTTCGTTGAGCGCGTGAATCTTCTGCTTGTGAATAAGGATGAGGCAAAGAAAATCGCCGGAGTAAAAACCGACAACATAAGCGCCTTGCTTTCAACACTGCGCGCTCTCGGTCCGGAAACCGTGGTAATTACCGACGGTCCCAAAGGTGTCTACGCTTGCTACAAAAATCAGAATTATTTCGCTCCCGCATTTCCGGCAATGCTCGTTGAAGCCACCGGCGCGGGCGACGCCTTCTCTGCCGGTTTTATAACGGCAATGATAAAAGACAAGGGAATTGAAAGCGCGTTAGCGTGCGGAACCGCAAATGCCGCGTCCGTCATTTCAAAAATTGGTCCGCAAGCCGGCTTGTTGTCGCAAACCGAACTGGCGCGCAGATTGAAAAACGCGCCGGAATACGGCGTAAGAAAACTGTAATATGCTTTCCGGCCCCCGCGCATTTTTATATAACGCAATGAAAGGCGCGTACGCCGTCGGCGCTTTCAATTTCAGTAATTTGGAAACTCTTCAAGGCATCATAAACGCCGCAGAGATTGAGCGTTCACCGGTTATTATTCAAACGAGTCAGGGCGCGCTTGCTTATGGCGGAATGAATACGCTCTGCGCGATGGCGATTGCAGAGGCAAAACGAGTATCCGTTCCTATCGCAATTCATTTAGACCACGGTACATCGGTTGCCATTGTGAAGGAAGCGATTGCGAGCGGTTTCTATACAAGTGTGATGATTGACGCTTCAAGGCACTCTTTTAAAGAGAATGTAAAAATAACCAGTGAGATAGTTGCTTTGGCGCACAAGAAAAATATCTGGGTGGAGGCCGAACTCGGACCGATTCCGGGAAGCGAAGATACATTGAGCGTAAAAGACAGAGATGCGTATTTCACCGACCCGAAGTTGGTAGCAATTTTTGTTAAAGAAACCGGAGCGGACGCCCTCGCAATTTCCATCGGCACAAAACACGGGTTGTATAAGTTTGACGATAAGGTTGCCATTGACTTCAAGAGGTTGGCTGAAATACGAGCGGTTGCCAAAGTTCCGTTGGTACTGCATGGCGCCTCGGCGATACCGGAAACGATGGTAAAGAAGGCGAAGACACTTGGAGCGCATATAGAAGGCGCGAAAGGCGTCTCCGACGGACAAATGAAAAAAGCCATAGCGCATGGCATTTCAAAAGTGAACATTGACTCGGACTTGCGTATGGCGTTCACGATTGCGGTTGACGAGTACCGTGCTAAATTCCCTTCCAATCTTGACCCCCGCGCTTACCTCGGCGACGCGCGCGAAGCCATAACCCGCCTCGTCCGACAAAAAATCCGCCTGTTCGGTTCTAACGGAAAGACATAGCATCTTTAGCCAACAAATATTCAGTACCGATAATTTCCCTTCCAAAAAAATTATCGGTATTTTTTATAACTGTGATGTATCCTAAAATAAAATCGCCCGAACGGCAGAGAAGCCGAACGGGCTGAATACACGATAAGAGGTCTATCGACTGGACCGCGGGTTCCTTGGGTTCCAGAACAACCCTGTCGCGGTCTGTGCATGGCGCCACTCGTCAAACGCTGCGCCGTCGCCTTCCGGTCCGTTGAACGGCATGGCGTTCTTCCACCACCCGTCTTCCGTCTGTGACTGGAAGACCCACTCGGCGAGGAATTGCAACTCCTCGCCGGGGTTCACCACAGGTGATGGACCGGAGGACGCCAGCCAAGCGTTCGTTGCCGCCGGCCACTTGGCGTCGTCGCTCACCCGATGACCGTAGTGCAACGCCTCCGCGGTGGCGCCGGTCTGCCGACCGGTGTTCATCGCGGACATGATGTCCGCAAGCGCCCCACGCGGGACTCGAGCTCGAATCTGCTCGTCGCGACCGAACTTCTTGAGCTCGCGCTCCATGAAGTCCGCTATCGCGAGCGCGCGCATCAGCGCCCCCAACCGCAGGTTCTGCAACCACTTCGCCGTTACATCTTTCGGCTTCGTGAGGAAGCACAAACCGCCGATGTCAGCGAGGTACCGCAGGAGTAGGTCCAGTGCTTCACTCATAGCGAGAGCCGAACCCGTCACTGCGCGTCGCAACTCGTCCCGCTCAAGAAGAGCATGACAGATTGCGTCATCAGCACCACCCACCGTGAACTCATCCGGCGCGTTGCCCAGCCGTCGTTCCCAACACGCTTTCAACACCGCCAGCGCATCGTGCCGCCGAGCATCCTCGCTCTTGTACTCGTTCCACCTTGAAAGGCCTCCAACCGGCGGAACATCCTGAAGCAACTGGTAATCCTCCAAAGCTCGTAGCAGAAAAAGCTTCAGGACCGCCCGCTCTGCCGTTCGCGCGAATTCATCTATGTCTCCACGGTTCCGATCGTCCACAGACATCGCAACATTCATTTCCCGCCACGCCACATCAATCGCCTTCGCGTAATCCAGCAACTTCTGCCGGATATCTAGTGAAACGAGAAACGCTGTGAACCCGAACGCACTCATGCCCAAAATAGTGAAGACTCGGGCAAGCACCAACTCCGTACCATGCGTTCCGCCGAGAAGGCTTCCCACGAAGCCCGCTACGCAGAGAAAGAATGACGCCACCAACCACACCTGCTTGCTCACCAAACTCTCAACCTCTTCTTTGTGCCACTTCATCTGAACCTCCATAGAGTCCGCTCGCCTGGAGCCGCCAACTCTTGGTTTTGCGAGAGAGCGCGAGACACAACGCCTCCGCTCCTCTCGCCCGACGAAGCCCTTACACTTTGCATCATTTAAGACTTGGAGTCAATGCGTCGCAGATTCCCTGATTCCCTCCCTTCCATACTTCCTCCCTTCCTCCCTTCCTTGTATACTTCACTCATGCCCTACGATGTAATCACTGTCGGCGCCGCAGTGTTGGATGTATATTTGGAAAGCGACGCATTCAAAGTTGAAAAACGGAACTCCAAAAGCGGCTCGCGCGCGTGTTTCCTGCTTGGAGAAAAAGTTGAAGTACGCAAACCGACTTTCTCTTCCGGCGGAGGAGCGACAAACGCGGCGGCAACATTCGCGCATCTTGGTTTTCGCGTCGGATGCGTCGCCAAAATCGGCAACGATCATTCCGGACACATAATTTCCAAAGACCTTGAACTACACGGCGTACACACTGACCTCCTAGTCCGTTGCGCCGACGAAACAACCGGCTACTCCACCCTGCTCACTGCGCCTAATGGGGAGCGAACGGCAATGGTTTTTCGCGGTGCGTCGGGCTCGTTATCCTCAAAAGATATTCCGTGGAGCCACATTCGCGCGAACTGGCTGTATATAACAAGCTTGAACGGCGATTTTTTGTTGTTTGAAAAATTGTTGAACCACGCAATTTCACATGGAATTAAAGTGGCGTGGAATCCCGGCGTCCGCGAGTTGGAATCCGAGAGAGCAAAAATAATTAAACTGATCAGTAAGGTTGACCTGACCTTACTTAATACGCACGAAGCCGCCGCGCTTACCGGACTTCCTGAATTGCATGTCAGATTTATGCTCGGAGCGCTTTCAAAGCGCACCGAAGGAATGATAGTGATTACCGCGGGGCCGAAAGGCACCTTCGCGTGCAGAAAAGATGTCTGCTTTCACGCCGAACCCAACGATGTGCCTGTTATTAACACGACCGGCTCCGGAGACGCTTTCGGCGGCGCTTTCGTCGCCGGATTAATGGCATACGACAGCGACATAGTCGGAGCCCTTCGTCTGGGAACTCTCAATGCGGAATCTGTAATCCAAAAAGTTGGCGCCAAAAACGGTATCCTTGAACGGATGCCGGGCTCTCGTCGTCTTTCACAAATTATCGTTGAGCCGTATAAAATAGAGTAGACCCATTATTATGAAAAGAGTTTTTGTAACACGCCAAATCCCGGACGAAGGAATAAAACTTCTCCGAAGACGAGGGTGTGTTGTGGATATTTTTCCAAAAGACCGCCAAATCACAAGACGCGAACTCTTGAAGACGCTTCGCAAGAACTCGTATGATGCCTTACTTACGATTCTCACCGATAAAATAAATGATGAGGTCTTGCGCGCGGCTGTACCGTCGCTCAAAGTCATCGCCAACTACGCCGTCGGCTTTGATAATATAGACCTCAAGGCCGCAAAGCGACATAAAATTATTATCACAAACGCCCCGGGACCGGAAATATCAGAAGCCGTTGCAGAACACACCATCGCCCTCATGTTCGCTCTGCTTCGTCGCATCGTTGAGTCCGATTCATTCGTGCGAAGAGGAAAGCATGCAGGTTTTGAACCGCAACTTTTTCTTGGAAGCGACTTCATCGGTAAGACAATCGGCATTGTTGGAATGGGGAGAATCGGCGAAGCGCTGGCACGGCGACTTTATGATGGATTTCACATCAAAATACTGTTCACGAACGCCACAGGCAATAGAACGGCGGAAAATACTTACCACGCAAAACGAGTTACACTTAATCAACTGCTAAAGAAAAGCGATATCGTGTCTCTTCATGTACCGCTCACAAAAGAAACCAGGCATCTTATCGGCAAAAAGGAGTTAGCGATGATGAGAAGTGCGAGTTATCTGATAAACACCGCGCGAGGTCCCGTTGTGGATGAGATAGCGCTCATAAACGCGCTTCAAACAGGGGAAATCGCCGGCGCGGCGTTAGATGTGTTTGAACACGAGCCATACATTTCATCCTCTCTTCTTAAACTTCCAAATGTCGTACTTACTCCGCACATCGCAAGCGCAACCGTTGAAGTCCGCCAAACAATGTCGCGCCGCTCCGCAGAAAATATCCTTGCCGTTTTCGCCGGAAAAACGCCTCCAAATCTCGTTGAACCGTCTTGACGAACCGCGCAATAAACGGATATTGTGAGTTAAATGACGGCGCTCTTCAAGAAAATACTGAAGAAATTCCTGCCTGAACGGGCTATTTTGTTTTACCACCGCGCGCTCGCAAATCTCGCCGCCGCATATTACCGCTTCCCTTCCGACAAAATGATTGTAATCGGCGTTACCGGCACGAAGGGAAAAACATCAACGGCAAATTACATTTGGTCTGTTTTGAACTCTGCCGGCGAGCGCGCGGCGATGATAAGCACGGCAAACATAATAATCGGCGACAACGAAGAACTGAATAAGTTTCACATGACCATGCCCGGAAGATTCGCTCTGCAAAAATTGATTTCGCGCGCCAAATCGGCCGGGTGCAAGTGGTGCATCATTGAAACGACATCGGAAGGAATCAAGCAATCACGGCACATAGGGATCAATTACGATATTGTCGTTCTGACGAATTTGACGCCCGAACATCTTGCGTCGCATGAAAACAGTTTTGAAAAATATCGCGACATGAAAGCGGTGATTTTCGGGAATCTGCATAAATCAAAAAGAAAAATGATAGGCGGTAAGAAAATTCCAAAGGTCATTTTTGCAAATGCGGACTGTCCACATGCAAGTTTCTTTTTGAACTTCCAGGCCGACATAAAAAAAACATTTGGTTTGAACGAGTCGTCAGATTACCGCGCAACGATTAAGCATGCAAATCCTGAAACGACGGTATTTGAAGTCAACGGCTTGTCGTACGAAATTAAGATTCCGGGAACATTCAATGTGTACAACGCGCTTCCGGCGGTAGCAATCGCGGATATATTCAATTTTCCGTTAAACGATGTCGCGAGAGGTGTTGCCGGTATCTCCACGATTCCGGGGCGCATGGAAAAAATTGAAGAAGGCCAATCGTTCACCGTTCTCGTTGACTACGCGCACGAGAAAACGAGTATGGCTGTTGCGCTGGACACGGCGCGAGGACTCACAAAAGATAATGGGAAGGTTATTGTGCTTCTTGGCGCAGAAGGAGGAGGACGCGATACAAATAAACGAGCGGAAATGGGGAGCATTGCCGCAGAAAAAGCCGATTACATCGTTGTCAGCAATGTTGACCCGTATGAAGACGACCCTCTCGTAATTGCCGATGACATCGCTCGCTCCGCGGAACAACGAGGCAGTATGCGAGGTGAAAACCTCTTCGTAATACTCGACCGCGAGAAAGGAATTCAAAAAGCGATATCTCTCGCCAAGCCAAACGATGTGGTAATCCTAACCGGAAAAGGCGCCGAACAATCAATAACGGTAGGTGGCGTTACAACAAAATGGGACGATAGAGATGTAGTTAGAAATATATTGAAGAGGTCTGGCGATTAAGGTATGAATTCGCTACATCCTCTTGTGCGCATTAAAGAGCACATGGGAATCTTCGCAAAAAAAGATATTGGTGCCGGGCAGGCAATTTTTCACTATTTCGGAACATCAATCACGAAACCGCCAACTATAGACGATAAAGCATTCTCTCCGCTATATTTCAACACTATCGGTATTTCCGATGGCGTGTGGCTAAATCTAGACCATGACTGCCTCTTGCGATATATCAACCACTCCTGTTCGCCATCTGCCTCTGTTGAGCGCGATGGAATAATACGCGCTATGCGTAATATAAATGTTGGTGAAGAGATAACAATTGACTACGCCACCACCGAATCCGACCCATATTGGAGTATGGAATGCTCATGCAAATCTGAAAACTGCAAAGGCATCGTAAAGGCGGGCGAGAGACCGTATTGGAAAGCATGAGAGAAATAAAAACGCCGACGATGTCGGTGTGAGCATGAATAAAGTCGGGTTGTCTTTTTCGCTCGGTGAAGAATCGCCCGAAGGGTGATTGTGAACCAAAATAACGCTGGCGGCGTTCAATTCGGTTGCAGGATAAAAGATTTCTCTCGGATGTAATAATGCCTTATCTAAAAGACCGACGCTAACAACTTCTTTTTTCAACAAAACATTTCGTGCGTTTAAATAAAGACAAACTAAATGTTCTTTTTTCTTGTCTCTCAAATCATAAGTAAGGGATAAAATATCTTGAGAATTTTTTATAACAATCTCGTTGGTTTTGTTTTCGTCGTAAAATCTTTTTACCAATGAAATTGCGGAAGTAATTTGTAGTGCTTTAGCTTGGCCAATGCCTGAAATTTCTAAAAGTTCATCAACGGTTATATTTAAAAAGTTTTTACCGAATTTTTTAATAATACTCTCCGAAAGTTGCCTAACGTTTTTCCCCTTGATTCCACTACCTAAAAGAATCGCCAAAAGATCACTTTTTGAAAGTGCATCAGCCCCTTTTCTAAGAAATTTTTCTCTTGGACGATCAATTTTTGGTATGTCCTTAATTTTTGGCATAAATTA
>CAYIOW010000015.1:0-18590 GCA_964365275.1 uncultured Gammaproteobacteria bacterium | reverse complement strand
TGGTAGAGCAATGCTTTCGTAAAGCAGAGGTCCCGGGTTCGAATCCCGGAAGTGGCTCCATCGCAAAGAAATTAAAGACAGGCGTTTTAATGCAGACGCGCGGAAAGCAAAAGCAAGCCAACTGCTTGGCTTGCGTGATTGAATGGAAGTTGTAGGTTGTAATATGATATAGACGACAAAAACGGCCGAGAGGGAGTTTTTGTGTTTTTACAAGACGCGCGATTGGGTCAATTTGTCTTTATCAAAAAAATACCAATACCACAGCATAAAATTCGTGGGGGAAATTTCTTCGGCCGGCGCCGTCGCTTTTTGTGATTCGTCAACAACAACCAAGGTCTCGCCGGAACGGCTAAGCCCGAATCTTTCACGCGCTTCGGCTTCAACGAATTCCTGCGATTCAAGATATTCTCTCGCGGATACAAGCGAGTCGCGATTCGCCGTTTCCGCGTCCCGCGCTTCTTCCAATTCCCGAAGTTCTCTCTCAATTGAAACTCCTCTGATATATTCGCGCCCGACTCCAAAAACCAATAATCCCAAAAGTGCGGCGTTCACGGCAAAAAAAATTTTGTAGCCCAAATATTCTTTTAATTTTCCGCCTGTTCTAATAGGCATATCAAGAAATATGACGGCGCACAAATGTTGATTGCGACGAAGGCACATGCGTCGGCAACGCCTTAACTTCAACCAATAAGTTATACAGTTTTTTCGGCGAACCTACCGGAGAAACAATAATCGGCGGTATTACTCCGTGAAAACGAACGCGCACCGAGCCAAGCCCAAGAACGGCCGACAAGCCGGAACGGCGGTAAGCAATGTCCGAAACCGCTTTCCATATCGCCTCCGACCGTTCTCTATTGAAATACCCGTTTTGCTTCAATTCAATCAACCGCTCCGTCGTAATAATCCACATATTGCCTCGCCACATTATCGCCTGTCTTCCCAATAACCATAAACCAAAACCGACGCAAATAATAAATATCGCCACGCCCAAAGGACCGATGCCGAAAATAGGGAAGAAGAAGAAAAACGGACCGATAACGCAAATAATGCCTAAAACTGTCGCCGGTATCCTGACAAGCATTGATTGGCGAACTATGTGGATTATTTCCTCGTTTTCTTTTGTGCTGAATGCCCTGCTCATGCGCCTATGATACCACGAACGGTCGCCCTGTCATCGCACGGTATTTTCTTTCCGTTTGCCACCGCCATCACCGTTTCCGAACCCTTGCCGGTTATCAGCACAATGTCTCCGGATTCGGCTCTTTTAATCGCAAAATGAATCGCTTTTTCGCGGTCCGAAATCCTGAATAAATTTTCGCCGTCAACCATTCCGTTTTCAGTCGCTCCGGCGGCAACATCGTTAATTATTTGGATCGGGTCGTCATCGTAAGGGTCCTCATTCGTTACCACGATAACATCGTCGCGCTCCGCCGCCAGTCGTCCTATTTCAGCTCGTCTGGAAACATCGCGACCGCCGCCGGCTGAACCGGTAACATGTATTATTCTTTTTGGATTGAACAAAGCCGCCGCTTCGTAAAGCGCTCTCAATGCATACGGCTCATAAGCATAATCAACAATAATTGTCGCGCCTCGCCATTTGAATGTTTCAAGCCGCCCGGCTATCGGTTTTAGTGTTTTTGCGACCGGCAATATTCGCTCAAGAGTGAAGCCGAGCGAAACGACGGCAGAAATCGCAGCCAGTGTGTTTTTGAAATAGTAAGCTCCGGTAAGCGGGCTTTCAAAAGCGCGGCCATTTATCTTTGCCGTCGTTCCGTTCAATTCATAAACGATATCGGCGGCGCGAATTTCTTCGTCAACGGAAACCGGCTCGTGATTCGGCATACAAGTGAAGCCGAGCGTCCTGTCAGAATTATGCATAGCAAAATCGCCCGCATGTTCATCATCCAAATTAACAACAATCGTTTTCGGAACACGAACACCATTGATTATTTTATCGGAAAGCGTTTCAAAGCAAGCAAACAACGACAGTTTGGCGAGTTTGTACTTTTCAAATCCGCCGTGCGCTTCAATGTGCTCCGGCGTCAGATTCGTGAACACGAGAGTGTCGTAACGAATGCCGCGATGTCGCGACTGTTCAACACCTTGCGACGATGTCTCAATTATTGCGTATTCGCATCCGGCTTTTTTCATCTCCCGCAAAAGTTTCTGCGTGGCGAACCGTCCGAGCATGGTCATCTTTTCATTGTTCTCTCGTTCAATGTCGCCTATGCGAAAAGACGCGGTGGTTGTCCAGCCGATTTTTTTCCCGAGTCCGGCAAGCAATTGTCCGATTAACTGGACGGTTGAAGATTTACCGTTCGTGCCGGTTACGCCAATAACGCGCATCGCAGAAGAAGGATGGCGATATACAAAAGCCGCAAGATGCGCCAACAAAAAATGATAGCCGTTTAGCCATCTTTTCGGAATGAATGATTTTGTCTTATTTAACATGCCGTCGTTTCGCCAACTGGTAGACTCTCTCCGTTTTTTCGGCAATCTTATCCCAGTTGAAAAACAAGTCAATTATTTTCCTGCCTGACATTCCGGCGGCGCGCGCTTCTTCGCGGTTGTTGACCAAATATTCCAGCTGGTCCTTCAAGTCATCAATATTTTCGCTTTCAAATGTAAATCCGCTCCGGTGAATCGCCTCAACATTTCCCTGCACATCCGAAACCAACACCGGAACGCCGAAACTCATTGCCTCCAAAACCGCCAACGGCAAGCCCTCTGCAATTGACGGCTGGCAAAATAAATAAGAGTGAGCGAAAAGTTCATCCAACGCTTGTCCGATTTTATATCCGACGAAACGGATGCGCGCGTCGCCTTTCGTGAGCGATTTCAGGTGTTCCAAATATCCGCTTTCCGCCGGCGCGCCGACAATAATCAACGGCATCGTCGTTTTGACTCTGCGATACGCCGGAATTAAATAATGGATGCCCTTCACCGGAAGGAGACGGCCGACTGTCAAAATATATTCCTTCGGTTTCAATCCGAGAGCGCCGAGTTCGCGAGTCGTATAAACCGACTTTAACAACGCGCCGTTCGGAATGAAAACGGCGTGCGCCCCGTATTCTCGGCGAACCAAAACCTGCATGCCGTGGCTTACGACAATTGTAGCGTGCGGAATCTTGCAAGCCATCCATTCGCCGATATGCAAAATCAAACGCGCGAAAACTCCCCACTTCAAATGATACCGGTCTTGTGAGTGAAAAGTAACGACTACGACAATACGCGGACGGAAGATGCGAGGCATCCACGACAGAAGCGCGGGACCTACGCCCTGAAAATGGATTACATCCAATCTCATGAATAAACAACGCAGAGTGGAAAAAAATGTGTGCGTTATCGCTTCAAGATGTTTTGTGTAAATAGTCGGAACGAAAATAATACGCAAGCCATTAACTTTGTCGGTTGCCTGACCGACCGCGTATCGCTTTCTGGCAAATACGACGACACTGTGTCCTCTTAACGCCAAACGCGACGCCAATTCGCCGACATGGCGTTCAACGCCTCCGCTTCCCTTGCCAACTCCGAGACATTTTTGTCCAACGAAAGCTATACGCATACTGGAAGTATATCAAGGTTTAAACCAAAGTACCCATTTTGGAGTACCTATGGATATAACACTATGTAACAGAACTCTATCATTCTTGAAAATGGCAATCTCCTCGCTCTTCAAACGAAAAAATCCTCAATGTACCTATCGGTACACCTGCGGTTTTTTCGTTTTCCAGAGCATCGGATATTGCTCATTTTCAAGAATGCTAAGTCCCGTTTCATAGCGTTATATCCATATTGTATGACTTGCACATTTTTGCATTTGGACGCAAAATAGAAAAAGAAAGGACATCAATGACGCTCAACTCTTTCGTTGTTGTTTTTGCAGTCATCGGTCTGTTCTTGTTGGCGCTTGGTGTAGTGAGTCGCGCCGCGCGCAAAAGTCGCGCCGCGGTTACAGTGCGATTGAAATGTCCATCGTGCGGACACGAATTCAAGGCAGGCGCTCGAAAAGAAACCGAGGCGCGCAGTGCAGTTCGCGGTCTCCACCGCAAGAGTGGATGTTCGTCAACGATGTATATCATCACCCGTCCGCAATAAATGGTGGAATGAGAGGAGGAGACGACTTCTAGCTCTAAACCGGCTGTCCAAAACTTGGATGAGTCGGTGTTTTTTGTGCGCAAACAAAAAATCCCTACGGGATTTTTTTGTTCTGGTGCGCTGGGTGGGGATTGAACCCACGACCAAAGGCTTAAAAGGCCTCTGCTCTACCACTGAGCTACCAGCGCATATTTTTACTTGTATCCTTTTGTATCCAGCCATTCTCTCCCCTGTCCAGATTTCAGAAATAATTCTCGTTTCCTGGCATCAGTTCGTGTTGCATACGATTCAGTATAAATAAGTATCCATGGTCGTCGTCCAGAAGTATACCGCGACACGCCATTATTATGTTCTTGAAGACGCACATTCACATCCTTGCAAGACCCTATATATCGCGTACCGTGAGAAATACTCTTTATCACATAGATTAAGTACATACAATCCATAATTATTGGTTGGCTTTCCGCCGGAGGCGGATCCGCCTCCGGCGGAAAAAGGCCTCTGCTCTACCACTGAGCTACCAGCGCATATTGATAATCATATAGTCATACCCAACCTTCCGCCAAATGCGGATCCGCCTCCGGCGGAAACCTCCATTATTTAGGGGAGGAAAACCATTCTGTCATTAAAAAGTAGAAACAAAGATGACTAGGATAGCGAGGCGAAATGTAGCAAACGAAATTACTTATGTAAAGATTGTTTAGCCATATCCCTCCTAACCTCCCCTATATAGGGGAGGGAATCAAGTTTGCACAGATTCATCAATTCCTGGATTCCCTGATTCATTGATTCATCCGCTCTCCTCTTCAACCCCATCATCTTTCCTCCCCTCCTCCAGCGCCCTCGCGATTTGGTCTTGAATTGAAATCATAGCTTCCTCTTCTTTAGCAACCGGAATATCCGTTTTGTCCCCTTCAAATTCCTCAATTCCCTGATTCCATGATTCGTTGATTCCTTCCTCCTCCCTCCTCCACTTTCCTTCCGCCGCTTCGCCGAGCGCCCAAACCCAATCGGCGATTTCTTTCGTGCCGTCTTTTGGAAACGCCTGCCGGAGATTTGCGGACAAGCGCAATACCAAATCATCCTGTCGCATTACGGATTGAATTGCCGACAACAGAACTTGCGGAGTCGTCTCGTTTTGGTCAAGCACAATCGCCGCTTTATGTTCAAACAGGAAAAAGGCGTTCATTTCCTGATGTGATTCAGGAATCGGAATCACGATAGCCGGTTTTCCGGTCGCCGCAATTTCGGTAAGTGTGCCTAATCCTGCGCGGCAAACAACAGCGTCCGCAAGTTCGTAAATGTCCCCCATCGCGTCCGCCACCAGCGCCTCAACGGCATAATGTTTTCTCGGCATCACTTCGCTTCCGCGGCCGCCGCGTCCCGTAATATGTAAAACCTGCCATTCGCGCGTTAAAGTGTCGCCGAGCGCTTCAACCGTCCTATTCAGCCAAGCCGACCCGGTTCCTCCTCCCAACACAAGAATTGTTTTTCTGTCGGCATCAAGTCCGAACCTTTCCGCCGCCAGTTTCGCGTTGCCGTAAATCACGCTTTCTCTCACCGGATTTCCCAAAACCTTCGTCTTTTTTCGCGGAAACGCCGATTGCGACGAAGAAAAAACAACCGACACCGCTTTCGCGAACCACGACATTATTTTATTCGCCAGTCCTGGTATGATGTCCTGCTGATGAATCAAAGACGGGATTCCGCGCAGACGGCCGAGCAGAACGAGAGGCACGCTGACATATCCTCCGGCACTCACAATAATATCAGGCCGCTCGTCCCTCAAAATTCTCCGCGCCTGAACGAACGAATACACGAAAAGAAACGGAACGAGAACCCAATACGCCGTAATGTATCGCGGCGCTTTAACGCTTTGCATCGCGATAAATCTTATTCCGCTTCCGGCAACCACTTCCGCCTCCGGTCCTTTCGCTGTCCCTACCCAAACATATTCCGCCTTCTTTTCGCGCGCTCTCCAATATTCAACCAAAGCCAAAAGAGGAGTAACCGGCCCCAATGTTCCGCCCCCTGATAGCATTATTTTCATATCGCGGATATTTTACCCCGCATCGGCGGTTTTGGAAATGCGCAACACCGCGCCCATTGAAAGAAGCAACATCGCCAAAGATGTGCCGCCATAACTTAGGAACGGCAAAGGCACGCCTGTCAACGGCGCAAGACCAAGCATGGCGCCGATATTCACGAACGCCTGGCTGAATATCCACGCCGCGACGCCAATTACAACGAGCCGCGAAAACGAATCGCGTGCCGCGGCGGCAACATTTAACATTCGCAAAACAAAATAAGCCAAGAGGCAAACAAAGGCGGCGGCACCTATAAAACCAAGTTCTTCAGCCATTATTGCAAAAATGGAATCGCCCGCCACTTCCGGAAGATACTGAAATTTCTGCCTTGAATGACCCAACCCCTGCCCGAATACGCCTCCGCTTCCGACCGCCAAAATCGCTTGATTAACATGGTAACCGATACCTTCGGGGTCAAGCTCCGGATGAAGAAAAGTCATCAGCCGTTCCGCGCGATAAGGCGCAGCCCTAATAAGCAGAAAAAGCGCGAAAGTCCCGCACAAAAAAAGAAAAGCGATGTGTTTGAAACTTGCTCCGGCAGCCATGAACATACAAAAAGCTATCACGGATAAAATTGCCAGCGTGCCGACATCGGGTTGCAGAGCAACAAGAGCTAGAACTCCGCCAATTATTCCGGCAAAAGGCAGAAGAGTCGCCGCTCCGTCCCGCACCATATTTGTTTCAGCGCGCCAACTAAGCCACTTCGCCAAGAAAACAATCAGTCCGAACTTCATCACCTCCGACGGTTGAAAACTGAAGCCGAAAATTGATATCCAGCTTTTTGAATTTCCAAAATCAGCGTGAATGCCCGGAATTAGAACTGCGACGAGCAATAAAACACAAAAGATGAAAATCGGACGCGACATCTTTTCAAGCCATGCCGTCGGCGTTTTGAAAGCGATGGAGAAAAGAGCAATACCCGGAAGCAAACCGAACAACAATTGATGTTTGAAAAACCAATAAGCGTCTCCGAATTTTTCAAACCCCAGCGGACCAGACGCCGATAAAAGCATCACGAGTCCAAACACTGTTATACCCGCCGTAAGCCACAGAAGCCGAGCGTCCGCGGATTTTTCCATACGGTTCAGCGCATGTCTAAAAGAGCAAGTGCGATGCCTAACACGGCCGATACGCCGGCGATTACCCATGCCCGCATAACAATTTTCGGTTCCGGCCATCCGATTGCTTCAAAATGATGGTGAATCGGAGTTGATATAAAAACTTTCCGTCCAATAATTTTTTTTGAAAATCGCTGAACTATCACCGAGAACGATTCAAGCACCAAAATGCTCCCGATAACCGGCAATAACAATGCTTGCCCGGTCAGCATTGCGACTATTCCGAGAGTTATTCCAAGCCCCATCGCGCCAGTGTCGCCAAGGAAAAATCTTGCGGGATTTATGTTGAACCACAAGAACGCAAGCAGAGCTCCGCTGATTACGGCGCAAAACGCCGCCAAATCATAGCGCTCTTGAAAAAACGCGATTGCGGCATAGGCGCCGAAAGACGAAAGTAAAACGCCGCCAGCCAAACCGTCCAGACCGTCGGTTTCGTTAACGGAGAACGCCGTGGCAACAATAATAATAATGAATATCAGCATGTACCATCCTCCGACTGAAAAGTCGCCAACAAATGGAATGTGAAAAACATCCCAGTCCAATTTCACCCAAAACCACCACGCACCAACCGTCGCAATAGTGGCGTAAATGCAAATACGGTTTATTATGCTCATACCGCCGCCGTTTGGTCCAATCAGTTTAATATTCAACCAATCGTCCAAAAGTCCCACGCATGCTGAAGCAACCAAAGCGCCTAGCGGCAGAAGAGTTTGCGCGCGTGTCAGAAAATTCAATGATGACAATTCCGAATCCGGATACATCGTTTCAACCAAAAGAAAGACCGATGATAAAATCAAAACCGTCACCCAAACAAGCAAGCCGCCCATGGTCGGCGTTCCGGATTTCTTCGCATGCAAAGCAGACATTATGGGTGCCGAATCGGAAGCGCGAATTTTCTTTCCTAATTTATATTTGTATAAAAAATAAGTAAGTAATGGCGTCCATGCCATCGCAACAATAAAAGACACGGTGGCCAATATTATTATCCGCACGATTTCAGCGTCCATACTTTCAGTTTATGACAAGAGCGAAAAATATTCCGGCCGCCGCAAGAATTGAAATCGCGAAAGACGCGGCGGAAAGAGTGGTTGAAACAATAGGCATACGCACTCTTTCCTGCACCGAGAGCCATGCGTTCACGAGCAATGCGGCTGAAGCGAAAGCCGGAATCCAAAGAAGCGTTTTCCAAGAGCCAATTTCGTCAATGCCGAGATAAACATTGTAGTGCAGAGGCGTAATATCTCCGTTTCCAATTACCGGAAGACGGAGAAGAGCGAAAATCCAGAGCGCAACCGTCAAAAGCACAGAGCATACAAGACACCATTTTGATATAACCGGGAGTTCTTTGAGGATTTTCACATTCATAGTGCATAGAATAGCATTTATCCGACTGCGTATCAAACAAAAAAGACCCTAAGGTCCGTTTTTGTCGCTAACAAAAATCATCTCGGACGAACATGCGCAAAGGCGCGTTTTACCAAAGTTCCGGTAAAATTCTTCACATGTCGCTTCGTGAATCTTACCGTGCCCGCAACCGCAGAATATAAAGTGTCGTCTCCGGCTCGGCGAACATTCACTCCCGGATGAACCTTGGTTCCGCGCTGGCGGACCAAAACCTCGCCCGCATTTACGCTTGAACCGTCGGCGCGTTTTACACCCAGCCGTTTCGCGGCAGAATCGCGCCCATACTGTGTTGAACCACCGGCTTTTTTATGTGCCATATGTTAAATGTTAGAGATAGATGATTGAACGATAATCTACATTCTTGAACGGAAAAAGTCAATAACCGGCGCTAATCATCTTCTTCGCGCTTTTTCTTTTTGTCAACCACGCCTTCCACCGTCAGTTTGAATTCCGCTTCAAAACCGCCTGAAAATTCAGCGGTGATTTTGTAATCGCCTGCATCTTTTATGTGTCCTGGCAAAATTATCGCGTTCTCCGGCACTGAAAATCCGTGTTTTTTCAGAGCCGCCGCAATGTCTTTTTCGCGCACTGCGGCATATAGAGTTCCGTCCTCGTTCGCCTTTGCGCGCATCAGTATTTCTTTTCCATCCAACGACTCAGCTGTTTTTCTTGCCGCTTTGTTTTGTTCCTTTGCTTCGCGAGTTCTTTTATCATCTTCGGCTTTTCTTTTCTGAAGCGCTTCCGGAGTCGCCGGAACGGCACACGCCTGCGGAAATAGAAAATTGCGCGCATAGCCGTCCGACACATCCAAAACATCGCCCTTGTAGCCGCGCCCGGCTATATCGCAAAGTAAAATGACTTTCATATTTTCTTTCTCTCAACTTGTCTTTTTATCAACGCCATCGCCTTCTGCACAATTTCAATCATATCCGCGTACTCCGATAATCTATCGGTGTCTTCAAGTTTCGCCCATTTTACCGCTCTGATTTTCTCTCCATCCGACAACTTCATTTTTTTCAGCTTGGCGTCCGCGCGCGCTTCAAAAAGAAAATAGTGTATGTCTTTTTCAATCGTGTTTCCTTTGTGAACGAACCGGTCAATGAATGAAATTCTAATTTGGCCAAGGCGGCGTACAAGCCGCAGATTCGTCAAACCGGCTTCCTCTCCGACTTCGCGTCTCGCGGTCTCTTCAATGGTTTCTCCTTTTCTGATATGCCCTTTCGGGAAAGTCATCTTTCCCACCGAGTCGCGCACAAACGCCACGAAAACACCGCGATTTGTCGCCTTATAAACGATTGCTCCGGAAGACACCTCGCGGCGAACCGCCATATTATTTGCCTTTTATAATTTCAATGGCGCGCTCCAACTGCGCGTCTCGTCCGTTCTTCGCGTCATCATCGCTAATCTCCACCACAACATCCGGCTCCAGCCCAACATCGTCAATTGAACGGCCCTTCGGAGTAAGCCATTCGGCGACGGTTATTTTAATCGCCGAGCCGTCTTCCAGTTCGCGATATTCTTGAACGGAACCTTTTCCGTATGTTTTGGAACCGACAACTGTCGCAAGTCCATAATCCTGAAGCGCGCCGGTTACTATTTCCGTCGCGGACGCGCTACCGCCATTCACCAAGAGAACCGTCTTCAACTTTGACAGCCGCGCAACATTGGAAGCCGGAAATTCCGAGATGCGTCCGTTCTTATCGCGCTCCGACACGACATTGCGCGGACCTGTCCATTCGCCCGCCACGGTAACGGCGCGGTCAAGAAGACCTCCCGGATTATTCCGCATATCAACAATCAATCCCGTAGGATTCTTGGCAAGCAAACCAACAACGGCGCGATTGAACTCTCTCGCCGTGTCTTCGTTGAAATAACGCAAAGATATTTTTGCAATACCGTCTTTGCCAATTTCCCATTTCACCGAATCAATTTTAATTGTATTGCGCACGATTGAAATTTTTTCAACCTGTTCGGCTTTTTCATGAAGCACCGTAAGCACGACTGTCGTCCCCTTCGCTCCGCGAATATTTCTCACCGCTTCGTCAACCGTCATTCCATCGGTTTCTTTTTCGTCAATCAAAAACACCGCGTCACCCGCTTTCAACCCAGCCTGTTCCGCAGGCGAATCCGCAAGCGGCGCTATGACCACGATTTGTCCGTCTCTCTTTCCTATTTCAGCGCCTATACCTTCAAACTTTCCTGAAATATCGGTTTCAAAATCGTTCGCCCGCTTCGGATTGAAGAATGCGCTGTGCGGGTCGTCCAGCGAATCCACCAATCCTTCAAGCGAACCGTAGAAGAGCGTTTTGTCGTCCTTGGGACCGCGCAGATAGTCCTGCTGAAGCAATCTCCAAACATCCCAATAGAGCCGAAAATCAACATCGCCCGCCGTTGAATATACATCGCCGATATTATCAACTTCCCCTCCCAAAACCGCGCCGCTTCTGTCGCCGCCAACCGCATAGCCGAACAAAAACGCGGCGGCAAGCGCGCAAACCGCAAATGCCCTCCTTGCCCACAATGAGGATGTCTTCATAGTGTCGGTATCATATCACAACAGCGCTTCCATGTTAGAATGATAGCCATTGCGTGAAAGCAAAAAATATGCAATCCTCGCCGCAGATGAGCATATCCGCCAAAAAAAGAAGAGTGATTTTCGCCTTATATTCGGGGCTTTTTATAGTTTTATCGCCCATTTTTCTCGCTTACACGGCAGGAATAAGGTGGACACCCGCGCTTGGTTTCGTTAAGACGGGCACTTTTTATGTCGCCTCAACGCCGAGCGGCGCAAAAATATCCGTCAATGGCAAAAATACGGGAGAAAAAACCCCCTCCGTTCTGAAACACATACTTCCGGGAACATACGACATCGCGCTTGAGAAGGACAACGCCATTACTTGGTCAAAAAAACTTCCGATTCGCAGTGGTGAAACGACTTTTGTAAACGACGCGTATTTGTTCAAAAAAGACGCTCCGGAGCTCGTTGTTCAAGCGAAAATTGACGAAGTGGCGTTTGGGGACGACACCGTTGCGTGGACAACGGTACAATCAGGATGGAGAGAAGTTTGGCTGTCAGAAATATCTAATCCGCGCAAAATTCTCGTTTATCGCAGCGCGGCGAAGTCGCGGCTTGGCTTGCGATTCAAAGACCGTATCTTGATTGTCGGAGAAGGAGAAGCGGACGGCATTCTCTCATTCAATTCAAACGGGACTCCTGCGTCTTATAAACCAATCTTGGTTTTCGTAAACAGAAAAAACAGAACCGATGTGTACGGCTCGGACGAAACAAACAAAGCGCCCGCACTTTCTCTTCCGTCAGGCAATTGGAATGAAGCAGATGAAAGAAACGACATCGTCATCGCTACCGATAAAAGGCGCGTCCGTCTCGCCGTAATTGATTCGCGACAAAAAACGATTTTACTGCAAACTGCGGCATCGCTCTTTGATTTCGCCAACGATGATATTTTGTTGTTTGCTTCCGACACTGAGCTTTCAATGTTCAACATTCCGCAGAACAAAGTATCGCTGATTGAACGATTCAGCTCGCCTCCGACTCGGATTCAAATACACCAGACCGGCAATCTGATTCTTCTTGAATCAGACGGCGTAATAACCGCGATAGAGACCGACGAACGAGACGGAAAAAGAAAAACCGAACTTGTTTCCGGTTTTTCCGTCATCGGATTCTCAATCGGCGACAGCGGTCGCACTCTGTACATCGCCGGCTCGTATGGAACCGATGAAGGAATATTTGTGAAACCGCTTTATTAAATCACCATCGCGCGATAAACTTAACCGCGCGAAGATACGCAGACATCGCCGGATTTACAAACCGCGCGAGAATCGGATTGTCAACTTCCTGATTCACTATGACACCAACCATGTCGCGCAAATGCGCGGCGTCTTTTGTTTTTCTGAAATCGGTTATTAATTTCCTTCTTTCGCGAATCCATTTCCATGTTGACGGACGCATAAGAAAAAACAAACTCCCGATTTTTTCCTTTCCCCAACCGGACTTAAATGCAAAGAAAAGCGTCCCGAGTTCCATCACCGCGCTCGCGGGAAATAAAAGCAAAATCGTTTTCCACTTATAGCATGAAAAATTGGTCACATGGCGATTCCGTTCCATCCAATAAAATTTTTGTATGCTTTTTGAAAATTCGTATCTGTGATACACCGCCGATTTCTCGGCATATCCTATTTCGTAGCCCGCAAGTCGGGCGCGCCACGATAAATCAGTGTCTTCGTGATAAAGAAAATATTTCGGGTCAAATAATCCGCCGATCGCGTCAATCGCCGTTTTCCTGACGATAACTGCGGCGCCGGAAGCGTAAAACGCCGGAAGCCCGCCGTCCGTGCCGTCTTTTTTCGGATATCGTTCTTTATAGCCGAGCGAGAAACCGAAGCCCAAAAAGTGCATCGCATTCCCGCGCGAATTTACAAGCCCCGTGTCCGGCAACAGCATAACGCGCGATTGCGCTACCGCAACCTTGGGATTCCAATTCATATACGCTACGCTCTCGGAAAGAAAGTTTGGGTGAACTTCGGCGTCTTGATTCAAAAGATAAATGTATTTCGGATTGAATGACGCCGATATTTGAAATGCGCGCGCATGACCGCCAGCAAAACCCAGATTAGGCCGTTGTTCTTCAAAAACTATTTCAGGCAAAGTCGCGCCAGATTTTGGAAGCCACGCCGTTCTTATGCGGTCGGCGACATCGTGTCCGTGCTTCACATTGTTGATGATGATTAAACGCCAACGCTCTCTCGGATACGAAACCCGTTCCAGCGAGCGCATCATCGCGTCAATTTCTTCAAATGGCTCGCCGTGAACGAGCATTTGCACGACAACAATCGGAAAATCGCTCATACCGATTCACCAAGCCATTTTGCGGTATATGCGAGCCAGCTGTGAATATGCGCCCGCGTTTTCTTGTTTCGCAGTATCCCATTCAACGAATCTGTTCCCTGCGCGGACTCTTTCCCGTATGTGTGAGTGAGAGAAACGGACGGCAAATAATACACCGCACGTCCCTCGCCCCAACATCTGCGACACAAATCAACATCCTCGTAGTACATAAAGAATCGTTCATCAAACCCGCCGAGCTTGCGAAACAAATCTCCGTCAATAAGAAAAGCCGAGCCCTGCACCCAGTCAACGGGACGCGCGGTTTCATGGTTGTAATCGCCCATTGCAAACCATTCGCGATGCGCCGTGCTCCATCGTTTCGGCAATATGTCCGTTCTCTGCGCTATCGGCGTATACCACGCGGGAAACCTTCTGCATGTCTCCTGCAAACGACCGTCAGGGTAAACTATTTTCGGCGCCGCTATTCCAATCTTCGCGTGTTTTTTCAAAAAGTCGCGCAGTTCCGACAAAATGTTCGTGTCGTTAACGACGGTATCGGGATTGAGAAAGAAATAATAATCAGCTTGAACACTCACGGCTCCGTGATTGCAGGAACGCCCAAAGCCGTGGTTGCGATTTCGCAAAATCACGATGGCGTCCGGTACAGCGTTTCTGACATAAGTATGCGCATCAAAAACCGTTGAACCGTTGTCAACAACAACAAAACAGGAACGAAGCGGAGTTAAATCAAGCATCGTTTTCACCGACGACAAACATTCTTCGTCAAGCTTATTCGTTGAAACCGTGATTATCGCAACATCGTAGCGCATATCATTTTTTGAAAAACGCCGAAACCGCTCTTGGCAAAACCGTCGGCTTCGTGAAGATAAAGTACAGAACTTTCGCCGCTTCAAACACCGCTATCGCCCAACCATCATGAAGCCACTCCGCCGTCGTCGTATGGCGCAGATTTCTCCAGTGATTCGCCAGCGAAAGCGATTCAGCGAACACGGAGCACCCGCGATTCTTCCGCGAAGAATCAAAGCCGCGCAAATGATAGGCAACAGCGGACGGAACTACGCGCGCCTCCCAACCATTTTTGTTCAAACGATAAGCCAAGTCAACATCTTCTTTGTATGAAGTATACGCGGGGTCAAACAGTCGTCCATCCGATAGCGACTCAACCGCCGCACGGCGATACATCGGAAGACAACCTGAAACTCCGAAGACCTTTTCATCGCGCAGAAACTTGTCAACAAATTCGCAGGCGGGCCTGCCACTGCTGATATCCGAAACGCGCCCGCTCCGCGAGCGACTAAAACCCAAAGTGTCTATAATGTCAGTTTTTTTAGGTCCGCCGTTTTGGTCCAATACCCATCGCATTACAGCGCCTTCAACCGCCGCAACTTTCTCATGAGAGACGATGAATTGCCGGAGTGTTTCAATATATGTCGGCTCCAAAATAGCGTCATCGTTCAAAAGCAAAACAAGGTCGGCGTTGTTCTCGCGAAACAGCGTTTCGTGCCCTCCCGCAAAACCAAGATTGTCCTTTCCCGTTATTGTTACAATCGGGATATCGCTGCCGACCGACTTAAAATACGATTGAATTGCAATTCTCTCGTTCTCATTCGTACTGTTGTCTAAATGATAAAGCGTCCAGTCCTTGTCCGTCTGCGCTCGCAACGACTCAAAAAGCGCCGGCAAAACATCCGTGCGACGATATGTAAGCAACTGTAAAGCAAGCGTCATATATTATTTCCACCTTCGCGATTTAAGGCGCAACGCATCCAAAACGGCGCCAAGCATAACCACGAACGGAAACATCGCCCACACAATCAAGGACGATGCGACCGAATGCCACTTCATAAAATATCTCGCCATACTTTTGCACATCCTTGCCTGTTTCAACCAAATCGGTTGTTGTTTGAACGCTTGCCCGACCAAATCCGTGCAAGAAATATCCGCCCTGTACCAAATCTTGTAACCTGCTTCACGCACACGGCGACAGAAATCAACCTCCTCAAACCATACGAAAAATCTGTCCGCATCCAAAAGCCCGACAACATCCATCACATCCCTGCGAAATGCGAAGAATGAACCGCGAACCTGTGGAACCTCTTGCGATGTGCCGTAATCAAAATCCTTCATCAAATATCCTGACACTACTGACGGAAACAGATGCGGAAGTTTAAGCAATATCGCAAGCTGGTCCCACAGTCGCGGGTCTCGTCTCACCGATTCAACTATTGTTCCGTCTTCGCGAAGCAACCGCACGCCCAAAACGCCAATATCCACTCGCTCCTTTAATGTTTTATACGCTCGGTCAATGACATCCTCGCCCATTAACATATCCGGGTTGAACAGAATCATTACTTCGCCTCTCGCCGCACGCAGTCCTTGATTGCAAGCAAAAGCAAAACCTCGGTTTTCGTCGTTTTGAATAATATGAACTTGAGGAAAGTTCGTCCGAATCATTTCCGCCGTTTTGTCAGACGAGCCGTTGTCAATAACTATAACCTCAAACCGCTCTTTTGTAGACAATGAAAAAAGCCGCTCCATATTCTTGCGGAGCGTATCGCGAACATTCCAAGAGACAATAATGATTGAAACGGCGCAGTCAGACATAATCAGGCAGTTGTTTCAATTCTTTTCATTCAAAACGCTTTTCCGTTCCTCTCAACCTGCTTTGTATACCACTGTCCATATCCGGCGCTTTCCTTAATCGGCTTCCACCAATCCGAATTATCGCGATACCATTCAATCATACCCTTCACGCCATCTTCAAACGCAATCAGCGGACGCCAACCAAGCTCCTGCTCTATTTTTGAAAAGTCCATCGCATATCGCCTGTCTTGTCCGGGTCTGTCGTTCACGAATTGCAACCTGTCCTCGCTCTGCCCCATAAGGCGCAAAACAACGCGCGCCGTTTCTGCAATAGTATGCTCGCTGTCTCCGCCCATAACATAGGTCTCCCCAATTCGTCCGCGCTCCAAGATTGCCAAAACACCCAACGCATGGTCTTTCGCATGAATCCAATCGCGCACTTGCGTGCCGTCGCCGTGTATCACAATCGGCTTCCCTTCCAAAATGTTCGTAATCGCGATCGCCAAAAACTTTTCCGGATACAAGTACGGCCCATAATTATTCGTGCAGTTTGAAATTGTGCCTTGAAGCCCGTGGCAGTGAATGTTCGCGCGCACCAAATGGTCTCCGGCTGCCTTGGTCGCGCTGTATGGATTCAATGGTTGATACTGCGTTGTCTCTTTGAACTTGGGGTCGGCTGGACCGAGAGAACCAAAAACTTCGTCGGTGCTTATATGATGAAAACGCTTGCCATATTTTCTGCACGCATCCATAAGCCGGCTCGTTCCCAAAATGTTCGTCAAAATAAACGGCTCAACATTGTCCAGTGACCGTTCCACATGGGTCTCCGCCGCAAAATGCACAACCGCGTCCACATCTTTCACCAAACTATCCACAATATCTTTATTTGTCACCGAGCCGTAAACAAATCTATACCGCGGATTCATTTGAAAATCCAAAGAGCTCGCCAAATTACCCGCATAAGTTAAGGCATCCAAATTCACCACCTCCCAGTCTGGGCGTTCGGATAAAATAACCCGAATAAAGTGGCTACCAATAAACCCGCATCCTCCGGTTACAAGTAACCTCATAGTCTAGAAATCTTACCTTTTAGCTTGTTCTTGGTCAATTATGCTTAATAAATGCGGTTTTGCAATAACCCAGGCGGCAATAGCAAACCCATTAAACATCTCGCCTCGTTCAATCGCGCCTTCAATCTCCTCCGGCGTCATTTCTACGACCATACATTCTTCATATTCATCGGGCGTCGCATAAGCAGAAGACAATCCATAGGCAACAAACACATGCATCTCTTCGTCCGACACCGCCGCCCACGGCGCGATGCTTCCTATTCGTTCAATGTATTCGGCGTTCAAACCGGTTTCTTGTTCAAGTTCGGCGCGCGCCGAGTCCGCAAAAGACAGCTCCGGATTGCATTGACCCCCAGCCGGTTCAAGCGAAACACGGTCAAATAAATATCGATACTGCCGCACAAGCGCCACTTTGCCATTACGGTTTATGGGAAACACACAAACCCCCCCGCCGGTTCGCACATAATAATAGTCGCGCTCGCTCCCATCTTCGGCGCGAATATGGTCTTGTCTATATTCCCATATAGGATTTTTTGAAACGGTTTCCGTTGACACCCGCTTCCATATTTGAAAATTCATAAAGGAGGTGCTTTAAGCTCTTCGCGAATTTTCTCCGCGTCCGACGCGATGTCTTCTTTCGTTCTCTCCATCGCCGGCCAATGGCGCAAACCGTCATCCGCAAATCGCGGAACAAGATGCAGGTGCGAATGAAAAATCATCTGCCCCGAAGCTGAACCGTTATTCATAATAAAGTTAACTCCGTCTGCACTAACCGCTTTTACCAAAGCGCCGGCAATTTTTGTCGCGAATTGAAACATAGGTTCAAGCGCTTCCCATGATGCGTCAAAAACATTTTTTGCGTGCGTTTTCGGTACAACCAATAAATGCCCGGGACGAGTCGGGTGAATATCCATAAAAGCCACTACCGTTTCATTTTCAAAAACAATATCCGCAGGCACCCGTTTTTCAATAATTCCGCAGAAGAGACAGTTATTATTCATATCATTCCATTATCTTATTCCCGTCCCATATCTTGATGGTGTTGTCCATGCCTCCTGAAACAATGCGGCCGTCCGGAAGGACTTGGAGGGTACGCACCAAGCCGATATGACCTTTCAGTGTTTCCTGGTTATATATTCCTTCTCCGTTCTTAGTCCATATCTTAATGGTGTCCCAGCTTCCTGAAACAATGCGGCCGTCCGGAAGGACTTGGAGGGTATACACCGGGCCGGCATGACCTTCCAATGTTTCATGGTTATATCCTCCACCTTCTTTCTCGGTCCATATCTTAATGGTTCTGTCATTGCTTCCTGAAACAATGCGGCCGTCCGGAAGGACTTGGAGGGTAAGCACCGAGCCG
>CAYIOW010000014.1:0-22562 GCA_964365275.1 uncultured Gammaproteobacteria bacterium | reverse complement strand
CGCGCGCGGGTTAGTGCCTCCTTATCGTTTGCTTCATATAAGAATCCAGCTCGTCGTCTGTGAGCTCGCGGTCCATTTCTTTCTCAATCGTATCAAAAAGAGGGAAGAGGTCTAAAACTCGTTGATGCTCTTTTGCGGAGACGGTTATAAATGGCGCGAAGTCCAAGTGCGGAATCATGGCGCGCACAACTTTTTCCGCGTCTTTTACTGTGGTTGTATTTTTGTTTGAAACCAAATCCCATTTGTTCAAAACAATTATGCATCCGACTCCGGCATCTTCAATTTGTTCGGCGAGATATTTTTCTTGCCTGTCTATACCTTTCGTTGCGTCCAAAATAAGAACCGCAATGTCCGCTCTGCGAATTGCGGACACGGAACGGCGGATGGAGGCGGCGTCTATGTTTGTTTTTGCGCGCGATGAGCGAGTTAGTCCCGCAGTGTCTACCAGAAGATATGTCTTGCCGTTCACTTCAATCTCAACATCGTTTGGTTCGCGTGTGGTGTGGGCAATCGGAGACACGATGAATCGTTCCTCGCCGAGGATGGAATTGATGATAGACGACTTGCCTACATTTGGGACGCCGACGAAGGCAATACGAGGAATTGAGGAATTGAGGAATTGAGGAATTTGTGAAGCGGTTTTTGGAAGTATTTCTATTATGGTGTCAAGGAGGTCGCCGATACCGTTTCCACGAATGGCTGAAACGGGAATCGGAGCCGGCAGGCCGGTTTTAAACCACTCCGCGTCCAGCGCTCCGCCGCGCAAAGCGATATTTTCAGCTTTGTTTCCTACGACCAAAATCGGTTTGTCGTTTCCACGGAGAGAGCGAATCAACGCCAAATCCTGCGGAAGCGGAGGACCGTCTTTCAGATCAACAACAAGTAGAATTATATCGGCTTCTTTTCTCGCGATTTGCGTTTGTCGCTCCACTTCTCGGTCAAATCGTCCGCCGCTTCCTTCCAAGCCGCCGGTATCAATGACGGTAAAAATGCGGCCGCGCCATTCAACCGGCCCTTCCTTTCTGTCTCGTGTCGTTCCCGGCACCGGCGAAACAAGAGCGGCGTTGTTTCCTGTCAGACGGTTGAAAAGAGAGGATTTGCCGACATTGGCGCGTCCCATCAGCGCGACTCGCGGATATTTATTTTGTTTTGATTTCATTCCGAAGACCTTACGAGCGAGGAGGCGTTCGTACCAAGGATTACCAGAAAATCCACGGCGACATCGTTGCCGGTTCTTATACCTTCGCTTTCAACCGTAAGTTCTTTCGGCTCGGCTGTTTCAAATATCCAGCCGGAGTTTTCAGACGATATGTCCGCGTCCAAAAATCTTTTTAGCGATTCAAGCGAACCGTCATTTTTACCTTTCGTTAAATCGTAAATTACGGTTTTCGTAACATCCCTTGCATTTGCGTTTGAAACCGACACAACTTCAAATCCCTGTCCTTCCAGAAGTTGCGAAGCGCGAAACGCGAGGCCGTTAATTTCGGTGCCGTTTTGTATGCTTATCCTGACTTGTTTTTGCGGAGACGATATTATGCTCGCCGTTTTTGTTGAATCGGAAAGCAGGTTTGCCGCGATATCGCGAATCTCCGACCAATCTTCATCGCGCGGCAGTAGCACATACGCGCCGTTAACCGTTGTTTCCATCAGCGGCTGTCCATTGCCGATGCCGAGCACGCCATTCCTGATGTTGTCAAACGAAGCGTCTCCGAAAAGCGAAGCGAGCCGCAAGGTTTCCCATGTTGAAAGATTTGTGGAAACATTGTCGGATGCCGCGCGCCATATTTCGGTGAGCCGCAGAGGGTTGAAGAGCGTGCGGCCGGAAAGCATGCGGTCGCGAAGAGCGAGAAGCACCAATTGTTGCCGTTTGGCGCGTGCGAAATCCGAACCCTCGCCGTTTGTGCCATGTCTTGAACGCACGAATTCAAGCGCGGTTTTCCCGCCCATATGTTGCCAACCTGCTTGAAATGAGACCGTTCTTGTAAGGAAATCGTCGGTAGGGTATTGCGAATCCGAGAACGCCCGTTCAACGAAAACATCCACACCGTCCACCGCGTCTATTATTTTTTCAAATCCGCCGAAGTCAACTTTAACGGCGTAATTTATTTTTTGTTTCAGGAGTGTTTCAATCGTCTTTGTTGCCAGCTCCACTCCATTTCCTTTCTTCTCCGATTCGCCGAAAGCGTTTGCGTGGTTTATTTTTCTCCATCCATAACCGGGAATCGGCACGGTGAGGTCGCGCGGAATTGATAAAACGCCGATTGATTTGTCTGACGGTTTGAAAGATGCGAACATTATCGTGTCGGCGAGTTCCGGTCCGTCATGCCCTTCGCCGCCTACGCCGAGAATAAGAAAGTTGACGCGGTCGCTGTTTTCTCCTTCCAAACTGCGTTCACCGCTTGTAGCGAACGAAGCGACACTTCCAAGAAAACCGCCGGAGAGATTATCCGAAGCGAGATTCGCGTGAGTTGCGGCGTAAGAGAAGCCGATTCCGACGAACGCGCCGACAACAATGGCGCCAAAAAAGTACCTGCCCATATGCCACGGGCTAGGTTTTTCGGTTCGTTCAAGCCGGAAATGTTCTTCAAGCAAGTTGATTCGCGGGTCATTCATGCGACGATTATACCCGCTTCTCTTGATTTCTTCAAAAATAGAAGATATACTGCGGTTAGTTGAGTTTATTTAAGACATTCATGGGCATTTTCGCTAAATCAAAAATCAACACTGCTGATTCGTGGCTTGTTAAGGTATTCGGCGCGGCGCTCGGAGGAGCGCTGGTTTATGTTTTTGAAGTGCTGAAAGTGGTAATCACAGCCGGTTTGATTATTGTACTTGTTCGTTACTATCTGATACAGCCGTTTTATGTGCGTGGCGCTTCAATGGAGCCGACATTTGAGAATCGCGAGTATCTTCTGATTGATGAAATAACATATCGCTTCCGCGAGCCAAAAAGGGGGGAGGTTGTGGTTTTCCGCCATCCGCAGAACACCGTGGAATTTTTCATTAAACGAATTATCGGCTTGCCCGGCGAAACGGTAACTATTGAAAACGGAAAAGTTACCGTAGCGAACGACGGCAGACCGGACGGAGTGGTTCTTGAAGAATCGTATATCGGACAGGTATTTACAGAAGGACACGAGCAGATATTATTGAACAAAGACGAATATTTCGTTCTGGGCGACAACAGAAGCGCCAGCATGGATTCAAGAATAATCGGACCCGTGAAGCGCGAATATTTTGTCGGACGAGTTCTGGTGCGCGGGCTTCCTCTATCAAAATTTTCAATCTTTGAATCACCATTATATCCATTCACATTATGACAACACCGGTTTCAGCAGTTTCAAAAAAAATTAAAACTCCGGAACTTCTGCGCGGGATGAAAGATATTCTTCCCGATGAGCAGGTTTATTGGGAATATTTCCGTCGCGCCGCGGAGAGCATCGCGGAGGCGTATTCTTTTGGGCGCATAGACACGCCGATTATGGAGGAAGCGCGATTATTTGACCGCACTCTTGGGCGAAATACTGATGTGGTTGAAAAAGAAATGTACGCTTTTGAAGACAAGGGTGGAGATTTGGTGGCTTTGCGTCCGGAAGCGACCGCGAGTGTGGTTCGCGCCTACATCAATCACGGAATGTTGAACTGGCCACAGCCGGTAAAGCTTTGGTATATCGGGCCGATGTTTCGTTACGACCGCCCGCAGTCGGGGCGCTATCGGCAATTTCACCAGTACGGTCTGGAAGTGCTTGGAGGCGGCGATGCCGTCGTTGACGCGCAACTTATTTTAATCGCCTACAAATTATTCAAACAGGTAGGGTTGAAAGTAAAGGTGGAAATCAATTCAATCGGCGCCCCGGAAACGAGAAAGGAATATATGGTGGAATTGGTCGCTTTCGCGAGGAAGCGCAAAAAAGAGCTGTGCGAAGATTGTCTGCGTCGCATGGCGAAGAATCCTTTGCGGCTTCTTGATTGCAAGATGGATTCGTGCCGAGCGGTTATGAAAGAGGCGCCGCAAATTGTTGATTGGCTGGACGAAGTTTCCAAGGCGCACTTTATGAGCGTGATTGAATATTTGGACGAAGTAGGCGTTCCGTATGTTCTGAATCCGTATCTTGTGCGCGGTCTTGATTATTATTCGCGCACCGTGTTTGAGGTGGTGCCGGACAGGGAAGCGAAGGCGCCGGACGAAGAGCCGGGAAGTCAGTCCGCTTTGGCGGCCGGCGGACGGTACGACGGGCTGATTGAATTGCTGGGCGGGCGAGAAGCCACTCCGGCCGCCGGATTCGCCGTTGGGATTGAGCGCGCGATTTTGGAGATGAAGCGGCAGGGCGTTGAGCCGCCGGTTCTGCCGACTCCGGATGTGTTTTTTGCTCAACTGGGAGAAGAAGCGCGTCGTGTCGCTCTCCGACGGTTTGAAGAAGTGCGGGCGGCCGGAATTCGCGCCGTTGAATCGTTCGGCAAAGCCGCGTTAAAGGGACAATTGGAAGTCGCGAATCGTTTGAAGGCGCGTTTCACGGTGATTCTTGGGCAGAAGGAGGTGTCCGAAGGTACGGTTATTGTGCGCGATATGGATTCCGGCGCGCAGGAGACGATTCCGATGGACAAGATGGTTGATTATCTGAAAAGGGCGTTGAGGAATTGAGCCGTCATTAAACTGTTGACGCCTATATAGTACAATGCTACACTCCCGCGACGAGGTGAAAATATGAATGAAGTAAAACGAAAACCTGGAGAAAGTTTTGACGGATTGCTCCGCCGTTTTCAGCGTCGTACGCAACTTTCAGGGCTACAAAAAGAAGTTAGGCATCGGAAAGTTCGCGAGGATGTGCCAAATAGAAATCAGCGTAGAGCATCCAAGACGCGAGGAATCGCGATTGCCACAAAAATGCATTGGATGCTCAAAACCGGCCGTGCCACTGAACAGGACTTTGTAAAGAAACGCAAAGGGCGGTAAAATAACGGGGCCTTCGGGCTCCGTTATTGTTATGCGTGTCTTGACACCATTCTTTTGTTGTCATATGATAACATCATATTATTAATCGTTTGCGTTATGTCCACGATATCAGTTCCAATAACCGGAGCGCTCGAGTCGTTTATTGACGGGATGGTAAGACGCGGTGCGGCGCCAAACAAAGCGGAGGTTGTTAGACAGGCGCTTACGCGCTTTGCTGAGGACCAGGCGATTGAGGCGGTGCTTCGCGCAGAACAAGAAGTCAAAGACGGCAAGGCGATGCGCGGGGATTTACGAAAAATAGTCAAGCGGTTTTCGCGTTAGTTTGCTATGGAAGTGTCATTTTCGCCGACATTTGTGCGGATGCTAGAAGCGTTACCTGGTAGTTTGCAAGAAGAGGCGCTTGAAAAAATTGAACTTTTTAAATGTGAAGAGAATCACCGTTTACTTAAGATTCACAAATTGTCAGGTCGTTTGCGAGGCCGTTACAGTTTTTCCGTGAACTATAAAATGCGTGTGGTTTTTATTTATGTCAGAGAAAAACAGCGCACGGCATGTTTACTTGCTATAGGCGACCACGACATATATGATTAGGCGAATTAATTACATTTAACGAATAACGAAATATGTCAATTCAAGAAAAGATATTGGAACAGCTTAAGACGGCGATGAAGGAACGCAAACAGGATGTCGTTGACGCGCTACGGATGCTTCAGGCGGGACTAAAAAACAAGAAGATTGAACTTCAGCGCGAGCTTGAAGACGGTGAAGTCGTTCAAGAATTAAAAAGACAATCCAAACAGCTTACAGACGCGCTAGGCGACTTCGTTAAGGCCGAACGAAATGATTTGATTGACAAAACAAAAAAAGAACTGGCGCTCATTCAGCAGTTTCTTCCGGCGGCGATGGAGAGAACTGAAATTAGAAAACATGTCGTAAATATTGCCTCTGAAATTGGCGCGACTACGGTAAAAGATATGGGAAAACTAATGGGAGCCGTAATGAAAGCGCTTGGCGCGGCGGTGAACGGAGAAGATGTAAAAGCGGAGGTGAAAGAGTTTTTAGAAAGACCTAACTAATTCGGAGAAGAGCGAGTTTATCCCCACCTCGCTCTTTTTTTGACGGCAAGCACGCGGTATAATGCCGATGACATGAGGAAGAAACAGTGGACGATTGCGTTAAAGTCCCTTGTCGCTGTTCTTGGAATAGGAATGGCGGGAGGTGTTTTGTTTTTCGTTGCGCATCCGGTTTTCGCGCAGGACATTATAAACAACGCGCAATCGGTAGCGGAGACCGCCGGGCTTTCAATGAGCGACCCGCGCATAATTCTCGCAAAAGTCATCAGGGTTATTCTGGGTCTGATGGGTATTGTGCTTGTCTGTCTCGTTCTCTATGCCGGGTGGTTATGGATGACATCCAAAGGAGAGGCGGAAAAAACGAAAAAGGCGCAACAGATAATGATAAATGCGGCAATCGGGCTTGCGATTATTCTCTCCGCTCTCGCGATTACGCAATTTGTTTTGAACCGGCTTCTCGGCGCGGTTACCGGAGCAGGCGGTTCAAGCGGTAGCGAAAGAGGCGTTGAAGTTGTTGACAGATTTTCTTCCGCTCTCGGCGCCGGTCCTGTTGAAACGCATTTTCCGGGAAGAAGCGCTCAAGGCATTGCGCGGAATGTAAAAATCGTAATCACATTCAGAGACGCGATAGACCCGGCGTCAATCATTCAAAATTTCAATCCGGATAATCCGGCGGATTCAACCGGAATTGATTCCGGGTCAATCGCCATATCTCCGTCCGCAAACAGAAACGATATTTTATCTGAAGATGAAGTGTCGGTTTCATTCACTCCGGATATGAAAACATTCGTTTTTGACCCGACGGCACTGCTTGGCAATTCCGCATCGGATGTTGAATATGAGGTGCGGCTTTCAAACGACATAAATCTCGCGAGCGGCTCATCCGCTTTTGTCGGAACATCGTCGGGCGGTTACACATGGCGTTTCACGGTTTCAACCTTTGTTGACACCAAACCGCCGAGCGTTGAAAGTGTTATTCCGATTCGCGACAGCACAAATCCCAGGAATCTTTTGGTGCAGGTAAATTATTCGGAGGCTGTATTACCGACCGCGGTCGTGTCTCCCACCACAAATATTATCATCAGACAGGGCGATACCACGCTTTCCGGAGGGTGGAGCATCGGGAATCAATACAGGACGAGCGAATTCATTTCGGATGTCGCCTGCGGAACGAATTCATGCGGGGAAACGATTTATTGTCTGCCGTCAAACGCGAATCTGGAAGTTGTTCTGCAGGCCGCTCCACTCGCCGCGGAACCGCCGGAAGCGATAGGGCCTCCTTATGCCGGCGTGGTTGATATGTATGGAAACTCCCTTGACGGAGACAGTGATGGAATTGCGGAAGGAAATCCGATAGACAATTACAGTTGGTCGTTTAGCACGAACAATAATGTTGTTCTTACGCCGCCGAAGGTTTTGTCAATCACGCCTCCATTGAGCGGTCCGTCCGGACCGGCCGAAGATGTGGCGCTTGACCAGCAGGTTTCAATTCTGTTTGACACTCTGCTTTCAGCGGCGTCGCTTACATCTTCAAACTTTATTTTCCATTCGCCGTCGGAGTCGCTTTGGTTTGCGGTGTCGGGCGCGGCGGAAAATCCATCAGGTTCGCCGACAACGGCGCCGATTATCGGAACAGACCGGACAAGAGTAACGGTAGGGCACGGGCTTCTTTCGGAAGACATCATTTACGGAGCGGAGGCGAAATCAACCGTGAGAAGCGTCCTTCAAAATTGTTTTACGCCTTCTTCAAGTCAATCCTGCGCCGGACCGAATTGCTGTGATGACGACGCGAGAACGGCTCTTTGCACATATTAAACAAACAAAATGACCAACGCCGGAACAATTATATTGAAGCGAGTGGCGGTCGCGTTTTTTGTGGCGGTGGGCTTGTTGTTTGCGCAAGCGGTTTTTGCGCAGGGGTTGGATTTGGGACTTCAGCCGGTTGGTGAAAATATCGGACTTTCGGGTCAGGATATTCGCGTTACCATAGCAAAAGTGATAAGGGCGGCGCTTGGCACCGTTGGTATTCTCGCCTTCGCTATGATTGCGTATGGCGGGGTGAAGTGGATGACCGCGAGCGGACGCATTGAAGAAACGAAAGAAGCGCAAAGGATTTTAATTAATGCGGCAATCGGACTCGTAATAATTTTGGCGGCATTCGCCATAACACAATTCGTAATTTCGCGACTGCTTGAAGCGACCGGCGCGGGAAGCGGGTCATACTCGTCATATAGCGGTGGTCCGGGCGGCGGACCTGCTCCTTCGTTCGGCGGTTCGGGTTTTTCACTTGTGAGAATTGTTCCGTCAGGAAGCGTTCCGATTCGCAATGTCGTTGTCGCTTTGACATTTTCATCTGCTGTATCATCGGCAAGCGTTCAGGACAATATAGTGATTGTTCCGGTCGGTTCCGAAATTGAAGTTCCAGGGCAATTCGTTACTTCCGGTTCGGTGGTTCGTTTTACTCCAAATACGCCCTGTCCGGCTCCCAATTCTTCGCGGCTATGTTTTGACGCCAACACAACTTATGAAGCGCGTGTGGCGAGCGGACTGCGAGGGCTGAACAATAATTTTGTTCAATGCGCTTTCAGCGGATGCCAAGGGCAATTCACAACCGGTTCGCTCGTGGATACCGAAGCGCCGAACGGTTATATCTCCTACCCGACGAACAATGGCGCCGTCTCCGCAAGCGCAGATATAGGAGTATCGGTTTTAGTGTCGGACGATGCGGGCGTATCGGTAATTGAAGTGTCCGCAGACAACGAAGTTATCGGAACCGACGCTCCCGCCACCAATCAGACGAATTATACCGGCTCGGTTATTTGGAATACGGAGGGTTTGCTTCCAAATTCTTTGCACGCGATTTCTGCGACAATATCGGATATCGCCGGAAATACGGCTGATGTTTCGCCGGTTTCGGTTCGCGTCAGACCAAATCATTGTTTTAACGGGAGTTTAGATTCATCTTTCGGCGAAACCGGCATTGACTGCGGCGGCGTCCCCGAGTCGGAGGACTTCTGCGGCGCATGCACCGGTTCATCGTGTTCAACCTCGGAGAATTGCGCGTCGGGTTTTTGCGTTGAAAATATTTGCGTGGCGCTTCCTGAAATTACATCGGTTCAACTGAACGACGGCGCGCCAGGAAATTACATAACAATCGGAGGCCGTTCATTTGGAACATTCGGGACGGCAACCTTTATCGGAGATGAAAATGACGGCGGAGACGACACGGTCGCGGGTTTAGCGTGTTCCGGAAGCTGGACCGACACACAGATTGTCGTTGCAGTTCCCGATAGCGCGGCCTCCGGCCCAATCAGGATTAAAAACGCCGAGGGCGAATATGACCAGACAAACGACACGATAGGACCGGTGCTTCAGGATTTTGCGGTAAACGATATTGTGCGGCCCGGATTATGTGCGATTTCGCCTATTTCGGGTTCAATCGGGTCGTCGGTAACATTGAGCGGGGATAATATGGTTTCCGGAGGGAGTCCGACCAGGGTATATTTTAATTCAATTCCATCGGCCTCGCTTTCATCCGTGTCTGCGTCTTCGGCAACTGCGGTTGTGCCGCCTCAAAATATCGGAGAAAGCGATGTTTCGGTCTGGGTGGGAGACGCGAGTTCAAATCCGGTTGGCTTCACGGTCGTGTCGCGAGCGGCAGAAGAAGCGGCTCCGGAGATTTCGTATATTGAGCCCGCCGCCGGCGCGCCGGTCGGCGGCTATATAACGATTTTCGGTTTGCGATTTGGAAGTCAACAGGGAACGGTAAGATTCAGAAACGCGCCCGCCGACCTGGAGGCCATTGGCGATACGAATTTTCCGGACGAATGCGAAGGAGCGTTCTGGAGGTCAAATTCAATTACGGTGAAAGTTCCTGAACAATATGGCGACCGCACTGACATTGAAACCATATTGCATGATGTCCGCGTCGTTCGCGCCGACTCGGAGGAAAGCGCCTCCGCGGCTTTCAATGTGCTGTCGGGTGAGCCGGGTCCCGGCGTTTGCGCCGCGATTCCGAGTTCCGGACCGGAAGGCACGCTCGTTGAATTTATAGGCGAAAATTTCGGAAGCGCGGATGGAGTCGTAACATTCGCTCAAAATGTTTCCGCCGCGGTGTCGTCATGGAGTGCGGGGCAAGTGTTTGCCTCCGTTCCCGTTGGCGCTGAAAGCGGGGCTGTTTCAATTAAAACGGCGGATGGCTCCTTTGCCAATCCAGTGAACTTTGAAGTCGGTTCATGCGACCCAAATAATGCAAACGCCTGCGGAGATGGATACCAATGTTGTTCAAGCACTCTGGCTTGTGTGCCTGCTTCGGCTTCATGCGAAATAACCGTTCCGAGCACGAATTATCTTTTCCATTTTTCAACCGGTCTGATTCCGGTAGTGCCTGAAATAGTTGAGTTGTGTCAGTCGCCGGATGTCGCAAACAGAATTGTTTCTCCGACTCCTTGGGATGGACGGCTAGGAGGAGACGCCGTATGCGTAAATGCCGTAATATCAGGCCGTTTCAATGTTGCGATGGATGTTACTTCACTCAATGCGTCTACGATTACAGCCGAGAAGTGCGTCGGAAGCTCTGAAACGAACCCTTGCGCGGAAACGACTCTGCTTGCCGGCGCGCTTTCAGTCGGCGGAAATTATTTCACAGTCAGCCCGTCCGTGCTTCTTCAGCCGTCTTCAACTTATAGAGTAACCATAAACGGGGCGAGGTCGGCGGCCGGAATATCAATGAGCGGGCCGTATGTTTGGACATTTAATACGAAAACCAGCGCCGCGCCTTGCGTGTTTGAAGGCGTTACCGTAACACCGGGAACGAGGCGATTCAGCGATTTGGGAAACGGTATTGTTGAAACAAACGACGCAGGAGACGAACTTTTGTCGGCGACAGGATACGGCTCCGACCAGTGCGTTCTTTTGAATGTCGGGAGCGACATCGCTTGGTCGGTGGCAAGCAATGCCTCGGCAGGCGCCGTAACTCTTCTTCCTTCAACGGCTCCCGCTCTCAAAATAGTCAAAGCGATTTCCGAAACCGTTGAAAATGTCGCGGCTCGCGTTTTAGCCACAATCGTTTCGCAAGGCATCAACGGCGCGTCTCTGATTACGGTTAATTTCACCGACCCGGTGGCGGTCAACCAATGGCCAAGCTGTTCGGATGCCTGTATGGGTGCCGAAATCGGAGCGGCTTTCAATACGGCGATGTTGCCTTCAAGTTTCACGACCGCAACCGTTCATCTTTCGTCCTGCGCGAACGAGCTCTGTGCCGGCTCGCTGACGCCGGTTCTAATTATGTCGCCGGAACTTCGCGCGGGCAACAAAGAAGTCGTGATTGCGCCCGCCGCCCAGCTTGCCGTGAACACTTATTATCGCGTTTCTTTGGATGATGAAATTCAAAGCGCGTCAGGTGTCCATCTTACCGGATTGAATTACGGACAAAGTTATTCGTGGATTTTCAGAACCGATGCCGAAGGCGATTCTTGCATCATAGACAGAGTTGAAATGTCGCCGGACGCGGTTACTCTATATGCGGTGGGAGAAAGACAAGCGTTTGAAACCGTGCCTTTCGGGCCGCCGGATGCCTGTTCCGCCGGTGGTCAAAGAGTATCGTCCGCGCAGTATTCGTGGGCGTGGGATTCAAGCAATGAGCAAACGGCTTTCCTGATTGAAAATGGAACGCTTGACCTTCCGGAATCCGCGGCCGCCGGATGCAGTTCGGTTTGTTTGCCCTCCGGTTCAAATTGGTATAGGGCGGTTTGCGGAAACGGCATCCAAGAAACCGGCGAGGAATGCGATTTCGGAGACACTGCCGCCGGAGACGGTTGTTCCGCCATCTGTTTATGGGAAGGGAAACCTGCATGTGCGGCGCCGACCAATCTTGGTTGTTGCGGGAACGCGGTTGTTGAAGCCGGAGAAGAATGCGATGACAACAATACGGCGGCGGAAGACGGCTGTTCGGCGATTTGTCTGAATGAAGGTTCGCAGGCGGTCGGGGCGGTTTGCGGAAACGGCGGCGCGCCGGCGTATGCCGGAAATCTTGGCGGAGAGGATTGCGATGACGGAAACACGCAATCGGGAGACGGCTGTTCCTCGCAATGTCTTCGCGAGGGCTCTTTCACCGGACCGGTTTCGGTTTGCGGAAATAATATTGTTGAAACGGGAGAGGAATGCGACGACGGCGACATCGTGCGCGGAGACGGCTGTTCGGATAGATGTTTGTTTGAGGGCGCTAGAACGCTTTGCAGTTCGCCGTCCGCTTCAAATTGTTGCGGGAACTTCGTAACCGAACCGGCGAATTTTGAAAATTGCGACGGTGCGGAAGGGTGCTCCGCGAGATGTTTGCTGGAGGGGTCGTCGGTTTCATACGGCGAGCTGTCTATTTGCCGCGATGGCATATTGGGTGTCGGAGAGTCGTCTCAATGCGATGGACCTTCGGTGTCGCTTGCGGCGGGCGACAGAAATATAGACGGCGCGCAGATAGCGGAGGTCTCGGTTGAAGTGAGTTCGCAAACCAGACCGGCGAGCGGCTTGTACAGTTCAAATATAACCGCAGAAGAACCGTCATCAAATAAGGAAGGCGTGGCATCGCTCCAGGTTTCATGTTCATGCCAAGCGTCGGCGGAATGCCCGACGGCTGGCTCCGAATATGGATGCGGAGAAAGCACTCAATGTTGCTTTGCAAGATTAGCCGCGCCGAGCGTCGCTCCGGTTGGAATTAACCAATGTAGAAATGCCGAGGTGCGGTTGACATTCGCAGAAAAACTTGATGCAAATTCACTTTCTCCGGCAACCGCCGGTCCGCAAATTGCCTTACGGCTTGTGAGCGTTGACGCGCCTAATTGTCCGTCCGGTTACGGAGCCGGAACGGTTCCCGCGCCGTCTTTGCCTGCCGCGCCGTCCGGTCCGGCATTTCTTCAAAAATTATTGTTCATCGCAAGAACTTTTGTCGGACAAGCAGACGCGCTTCAAGCGGACGGCTGTTATCTTGGCGCGACACTTGGTGTTGAAAATATCGGCGACCACAGCGAAGTGGTAATTCGTTATGCCAGACCGCTTGAACCGAACGCGACTTATCAAATTGAGATTTACGGCGACCCGAATATTGCAGACGCCGTTGAACAGGGCGTTTTGAACGAGAGCGGAGTTGGAATTAACGCCGCCGGAAGTCCAGATGGCCTCGCTTTTACGACAACATTCACAACGGGCGCGGAAATCTGCGACCTTGATGTTTTGACGGTTGAAGACGGAAGCGACACTCCCGGCATATTTATGACGGAGGACGAAACCCACCAGTTTTCTGCCGCCGCGTATTCACAAGTGGGAAGCAACCGCGTTGCGATTCAATCAATGCCCGGTGTATATGCTTGGGAAACCCGCTGGGCGACTTCGGACGTGGATTTGGTTGAGGTTGACGACGGTCTTGGCGCGATTGAGGATATTCAAAGCGGAAGCGTTTCCGGAACGGGTTCGGTAACCGCCGCGGCGAATATCACGGAACCGTCATCGCCGGTTCGCGTAATTTCAGCTTCTTCGCAGGTTCGCGTGTTTATGTGCGAAATGCCGTGGCCGAATGCGATTTCAACTCCGGAATTTGACGCGCCTTTTTCGGACACGGCTGGAAATAACGACGGCATTTTGGAAGGAACCGGCTGGACGAATTTTTCAATTTTATATTGCAGGGCGGAAAAAGCGGACGACGCCGCGCCGCTTCCAGCGTTTCTGGTAACCCAGGTTCCTTCCTCTCCGAACGCAAACATTCTGAAGGAATTTATATTGCGCCACCCGACTCTTCCGGAAGCGGTTGGGATTCGCGTATCGCCGAATCTGGATTATCTGCCGATAGATGATTGGTATTCGGCTTCAGGATTTGCGGGTTCGCCGGCATCTCTCGCGGTTGACGGTTTTCATGCCGTCCGTGACGGCAGAACAGCTTATATCGGCGGCGTTAATGTTGCCAATTCGCAGTTCGCGCCGGCAGTTTACATAATTTCATACAGCGAAGGAGCCGGCAACGATACGATTGATGTGTTCAACCAGATTGTTCAGAACTTCGTCGTTCTGGACGGAACATCCGCAGATGATTTGATTTCAAACGCGCGCGTCTGCAAAGACAGCGACGGGTTCATAATTCTTGAGGACGGAGAGGCGGTTTCATGCACTGCGGACCGGGCTTGTATATTGGACACTGGAAACAGCAAGGCGTGGTGCGACGCGAACAAAGACAAAATCCGCCGCGACCTGTTTAGGTTTGAAGATATGCGAAAGGTTGAAAGCGCGCTCGCGGCTTATGGCACGGCGAATCGGCACTGTTCAATCACGACCAACCAGGCGTGTCTGAACGCTTCGCAATGTCCCGGAGACGAAACATGCGAGCCGAGCGTTCCGCTTCTGGATTCAGGAACTTATCTGCGGAGTTGGTCAACTTCATTGTGGCCGTCATGGAGCGCGGAATTAGGGAATGTAATAGGCATAGCGCTGCCGTCCGACCCGCTGAATGTGTTTAACGGTTGTCCGACTGGATACGACTCTGCAAGCTGTTTTGACGCTGTAAACGCCTTATATTCTTGTCCGGCGAGTTCACATATTTATCAATACCGCAGATTCGGTGTTTCGGATTATGAAATTGGCGCCGACCTGGAATCTGTTGATGTTGTTTGGGCTCCGGATTTTGAACCGATAACGGACAACGGAACGGTTAATCTCGGAGGGTTCACTCCGGCGAGCGCGACAGGCGGTCAGGAACCATACCAGTGTTCCGGAGCGATATTCGGAAACTCCGCGGTGTGCGGAGACGGCGTTATAGGCGTGAACGGCGAAACGCCGGAGGTCTGTGAAATCGGACAGCAAAGCGTTGAACCGTGTACGGGCGGCGTGCGCGTTACAACCTGCAATTCAACTTGCTCCGGCTTCACTTCGGACAGCAACAGCGACAATATTCCGGACTCGGCATGCATAGCGGCTTCTTGCGGAAACGGAGTGATTGAAGGCGCTTGCGTAGTCGGGACGAATGCCGGCGGACCTTGCCTAAACAATGCGGTTTGTCCGGAAAGCTCGTGTTCATTTGATTTGTCTCTTGCGGGAGTGGAAGAATGCGACGACGGTTCAAACAACGGCAGATACGGATATTGTTCAACTTCCTGCGACTATTTAACTGCGATAATCTGCGGCAACTCGGTTATTGAAGGACCGGAACAGTGTGATTTGGGGACACAGAACGGAATATATCAGTCGGAGGCGATTGCTTCATGCGCTTTTGATTGTTCAGGTTTGGGGCCGCGATGCGGAGACGGAACGCGCAACGGAGGCGAGGCGTGCGACAGCGAGTTTGAAACATGGTCGGGAGCGCTTTGCGTAAACCCGACCCTCGGCGGAGGCACATTCGCTCCGTGTTCATCGGACGGCGACTGTGTTGCAGCCAACGAGGTTTGCGGAAGCGTGGCGAGCGTTCTTCCTTCTCTCGTATGCGAGCAGGCATTATTCTGTTCCGGCGGCTATCGCGACGGTCTTTCCTGTACCGACAGCGCTAATAACACGGACTGCCAGGACCCGAATTCAAGCAATGACGGCGTTTGCGCTTTATACAATACCTACCGTTCGCGGACTTGCGGCACACCTTTGGATTCGTGCGAATGGTCCGGGTGGTCTGCCTGTATGAGACAAGGTTCTTGCGGAGACAATGTTATTGACCCCGGAGAAGAATGCGACGACGGCAACGCGTCAAACGCGGATTCCTGCACCAATTCCTGTACCGACAATGTTTGCGGGGACGGGTTCTTGAATCCGTCGGTTGAGTCGTGCGACCTCGGCGCTTCAAACGGCGTTCAGTGTCAGTCGCCTTATGGCGGAACATGTAATTTTTGCACGGCGGCCTGTTCGTACCAGACGATAAGCGGCGGATTCTGCGGGGACAATATCGTGAACGGCAACGAGGTTTGCGACGGAACTCCGGTAAAACATTTGTGGACGACCGCGACCCGCGAAGTCGGAAATGTTTGCGACACTAACTCGCCGGCGTGTAGCGTAATAGGGGCGTGTAACGGGGGCGACGATAACGGTCTCGCGTGTACGGTTGACGCAGAATGCGCCGGAACTGCGGCGGGAAGATGCGTTTTGAGCGTATGCGACCCGACTTGCGGAAACACCTGTCCGTTCAATTACCAGTCGGTATTCGCGTTGGCTCGGCCGTATTTTGAAAATCAGCCGTTACCCGGCTCAACATTCCAGGACTCGGTTACATTGAAGAGTTATCTGACGAACGGAGAATGCGCGGGGGACGCAACCGCAAATGATGATGTAGGTAATTTTTGCGACGACAACAATGATTGTGAATCGGGAACATGCTTGTTTGAAGAATCGCCGAACGAGGCGCGGGTGCAGATTCCCGCATGCAGAGTCGGAAGCCAGCTTCTCGCCGATATTGATTACAATATCAACTATCCCGATTTGGATGTCGTCTTTGTTGTGGATTATTCCGCGAGCATGAACAATCACATCACGGGAAACAGCGGTCCGACTCGGTTTGAAGTGATGAAGGAATCGTTCGCAGACGCAGTAGGGGATTTGTACGATGATTATCCGGGAGAGGTGCGCACAGGGCTTGTGCTTTTCGGAGCGAATCCGATAGACGGGCCGACGACCGCAACGACAGTCGGTGTGGCTGGCTATGACCCTCTATGGGCAAGCAGTGGTTCCGGAAACACTTGCAGGCGAACGCCTTCAACGGGTGAAGCGTACTTCAATGCGCCGTCGTCTTATAACGCCGCTCACGATACCTACGATTGGCCGGAGGACCCGCTGTCCATTGTTCCGAACGCCGCCGGCAATCCGCATTCTTCGGTTGCGGCATGCATAAAATATCTTCCGTATTCCGGAGAAACAGCCGAAGTTGATTTAACCACATACATAGAAAACCTGTCGCCGCCGAACAACGGCGCAACGACCGGAAATATGACGCCGACCGAGGCGGGACTAAATCGCGCGAGAATAATTCTTGACCAATTCCCTGACAATCATTCAAAGGTTGTAGTGCTTTTGTCGGACGGCGCTCCTTATTGTCGCGGCTTGGGGCAGAACAACATAGGATGCAGAGAAGTGGCGGACGGACTTTTTGGCATTGCCAGCGAAATGAAAGCGGACGGTATTGAAATCTATACCGCCACATATTTTGGCGGAACGGCTTCGTACAACCAACTTCGCGCCAATAAGACCTTTCATTTAATTTCAAGCGATTGTCCTGTTCCGGCAATGTACCTAAGCTCTACAACAGTGGCGGCATGCAATATAGGTTCGCAGTTTACTTCTTTGGTGCAACAATGCGCCGACGCCACTTATGAAAACGCCGCCTTCCCATACGATTCTTCCGAAGGGGTATATTGGTACGGAAGATTTGCCGCATGCACCGATACGCCGAGCTATTCTTATGTCGGAAATACGGCGAGCGCTTTCGGCGATATGTTTCAATCCATCATCACGAATATCGTCAACGCTCGCTTAAGCGTCGGAAGCGGAAATGACGCGAATACCGCGGTCATTCGGCAGGGGCCGGGAGTGGTCGTTCCGCTTCCGCAGAATTTTGCCTGCAATCAGACCGCCGAAACGCCGGCGCAGATTCGTGTAACATTCGGCGGCACCGGAACGGTTGGACTTTCCAATTTCAGATTCTTTCATTGTCCCATAACGACCCCTTAATATGGATAAAAGACGACTGACAATAATCATTCTTGCATCCATCGCCGCGATCATTATTGTTGCGGTGGTGTTTGTCGTATGGAGAAATGTCAGTGAACTGAAAACAGGTCGCGTAACGGAACTTCCGTCGGCGTTGCAGGCGTGCGAAACCGCGCCGGAGCCGGAGAAGTGTAGAGAGAAAGCCCTTGAAGGAGCGGTGAAGGACGGAGGCGGAGCGAATTTATGTAAAGAACTTATCGGAGACGCGCTTGAAAACTGCGTGCGGTTGGCGGCAAACAAGTCGGGCAAGGAGAGCGTTTGCGGACTTCTGGAAGATGACGCGCGTGTCCGTTGCGAAGATGACATTATGCTTGATTTGGCGCGCGCCGAGCTTTCTCTTGAAAAATGTGAAAGCGTAAAAGACGAAGGTCTGCGCGCTATGTGCAAAGAAAATATTACCGCGGCGATTGTTCAAGCGGGCGATTGCGCGAAGAATAACATTGACGAAACGCTTTGCGATGAACGGGATATTTCCAGCCGCGCCGTAAACGGTTTGGACGCTTCAATCTGCCAAGAGTTTTCTGATGAAGAAAAAAAAGTTGCCTGTGAGGAAGAAGTGGCCCTGCGAAAAGAGCAGGCGAATGATGATGATGCGGACCAAGACGGCCTGTCTTCGGTTGAAGAGGAAAAATACGGTACCGACCCCGCGAAAGCCGATACTGACGGTGATGGCTATGTGGACGGAGAGGAAGTCCGAGCAGGATTCAACCCAAATGGTTCAGGCCGGCTATAGATATGGTAAAATTACCGTGTTAGATTCCTTAATTCCTCAATTCTTTTCTATATGTTTGACGATGTACCGCAAAATTTGCCGACCGGAGGGCAAAATCCGGCGCAACAGCCCGCACAACCGGCTGCCCAGCCGACAGTAAAAATGCCGGAACCGCCGGAGCCAACTCCGGTCGCCCCACCGCCTGCCGAGGTGCAAAAGGCGGCGGAGGATATGTTTTCAGGCGTTGATAAAGCGGTTGAAAACGCCAAGCCGGTTGTTATTCCAGAGACCGAGGTTTCCGGCTCCGGGAAAAAGATTGTTTCAGTAATTATTATCGCGGTTGTCGTAATTTTGATATTAACCGGCGGAGCGTTTGCGGCGTGGAAATATTTGGGAACGAAAGAGCCGTCGGTTTCGGTTGAGGAGAAAGTCCAGGAAATTGTTGTTCCGAACGGAGAAGAAACTGGAACTGACATTTTGTCTCCGGAAGCCGCGCTGATTCTTGATGTCAATACCGGTTTGCCAAAAGACATTCCGGAAGAACAGCCGGTGGTTACTGCTCCGGTGGATTCGGATGGCGATGGGTTGACTGACGACGAGGAAGCAAAACAGGGCACGAGCATAAGAAAACCGGATACTGACAATGACGGGCTTTTTGACCGCGAGGAAGTCATTGTTTATAAAACGAACCCTCTTTCCGCTGACACCGACAAAGACGGATATACTGATGGTGCTGAAGTGTCCGGCGGATATAATCCGAACGGAGCGGGGAAATTGTTCCAAGTGCCGTAGGTGAAAGAGAATGAATTGAGGAATTGAAGAATTGGAGAATTAAAGAATTTTAACAACTGGATTTCCCTCCCCTGAAAAGGGGAGGTTAGGAGGGGTACGATGTTGTGATCACAATGAACAAACAATTGGAGGACAAAAAGAATCTGACTGGCAAGGAAACTAAGGACTTCCTTGTTTCGGTGATGCCGAAAGAATACCGCGGGAAAGAAGGTTTAATGCGCCAGCCATGGAATGGCGCCGCAAGTGCTCAACCGAAGCAAAATATTGTATTGACGCCAAAACCGGCGCCAACTGAACCTATAACACCGACAAAGCTTGACGAACAAAAATTAGAGCAGGCGCCTATTCCGCAGAGCAAAAAATCATTATGGGTGATTTTGTTTTTCGGTGCGGTTTTGCTGATTGGTGTTGGAATCGGCGCTTTCTTCATCCTGCGACCGGAAAAAACGGCGCAACCCGTTCAAAGACCGCCTGTCGTGCGGACTGTTCCGGTATTGCCTCCGGCATCCACGACACAACCGGCAGAGACGCCTAAGCCGCCGGCAGTTCCAAAAACTCCCGACCCATTTGCCGGCGAAGCTCTGCCCGGCCGCGACTCTGACAGCGACGGACTGACCGATGTTGAGGAGGTGCTTTACGGCACGATTGCGACAAGACCGGACACCGACGCGGACGGATTTTTAGACGGCAACGAAGTGTTTCATTTGTATCATCCGAACGGACAGGCGCCGCAGACGCTTCTTGATACCGGTTTCGTAACATGGCTTTCAATGGTATCTTTTAATTATCGTGTTCAAGCTCCAAAACGGTGGACACAAAAAGTAAACGAAGAGAGAAAGGAACTTTTTGTAACTTCGCCGACAGGAGAAAGTTTTCAGATTGTGAAGGCGTCAATTACCGGAAGTGACTCAATAGAACAATGGTACGCCGCGCAATCCGAAGTCGCTTCAGCTCCGCTTGAGCCGTTCCGAACGAAACAGGGCTTTGAAGGCGCTTGGACTCCAGACCATCTTACCGGTTATGTGAGGTTCGCAGATACGGAACTTCTGATTTTTACATATCAGCTGGGACAAGCGCGCAGAGTGGAATACAGACAGACATTTGAAATGTTCTTGAACAGTTTGGAAAAAATCGCACCATGATTTCGTTTGAAATAAATTACGGTTTGCTGAAGGGGAGTCAGCGCATCACGAAAGAAAAAGTGCGTCGCATTTTTTCTCGCGCCGGAAAAACCGCAGGCGCTCCAAAAAAGGCGTTTGTTTCAATCGCTTTCGTAACGAAAAAAGAAATTGCCGCGCTCAACAAACGATATAGAGGGAAAAACGGCGCAACCGATGTCTTGTCTTTTGGCGCCGACAGTTGCGACGGATACTTGGGGGAGGTTGTCGTTTGTTACCAAATTGCGAAGAGCAATTCCGAAAAGAAACATACATCGTCTGCGAAAGAAGTTGAGGTATTGATTGCGCACGGTCTTCTTCATCTGCTCGGTTACGACCACCGCACCAAAAAAGAGGAAAAGCGGATGTTTGAGATTCAAAATAGTTTGTAGTTTACTGACGGAGTAATGAGCTGAAGAGACATAGGTATCGCGCAGCTTTGAGCCTGCGAAGGCGGAGCGATACCTATGTATCTGAAGCTCATTACAAATAACACCAACGATATATGTCAACAAAATTATCACAATTCATTTTGAGCGTTCGCCACGCTCTTCACGGAGTCAAAACGGTTTTTATTGAGGAACGCAATTTCCGCATTCAAACGACTGCGGCGCTCGTCGCGTTGGCTCTCGGAGTCATCTTCAAAATAGAGACATGGGAATTCATCCTGGTGTTGTTGCTGTCATCCGCGATTTTGTGCCTTGAATTGACAAACAGCGCTCTTGAACGGTTGGCGAACGGACTCTCGCCACGCTTGCGTCCGCTTATCGGCGATGTGAAGGATATTATGGCGGGCACGGTGCTCTTGGCTTCATTATTGGCGCTTGCCATCGGCTTCATTATCTTCCTGCCGCACATTCCAGTATAATGTGGGCGGTTATGTCTTTCCCGACCATACTAGCCGGACTTGATATCGGCTCGTCCGCAATCCGCATTGTTGTCGCGCAAAGCTCCTCGCGCGGCCGCGGACAGGTTTCGGATTTGACTGTTATCGGCGCGATTGAAACTCCTTCACAGGGTATTTCAAAGGGTTCGGTTACGAGTTTGGACGACGCGGTCGCTTCGGTTTCCAAAGCGCTTGAGCAGGCGGAAAGAATGACCGGGCAAGCGATCCAAAGCGTTTGGGTCGGAATAGGCGGAGCGCATATTGTTGCGCAGGAAAGCAAAGGTGTTGTAGGTGTGGCGCGAGCGGACGGCGAGATTCGCGAAGAAGATGTGGCGAGAGCGATTGAAGCGGCGCGAACGGTGGCCACGCCGACGAACCACGACATTCTTCATGTTATCCCGCGCAGTTTCACGGTTGACGGACAACGGGGGGTTATTGACCCGGTCGGTATGACCGGGGTGCGTCTGGAGGCGGACGCGCTGATTGTTGAAGGACTTACATCGCAAGTTAGGAATATATCAAAATGCGTGTTTCGGACAGGGTTGAGCATAGACCGCATGATATTTTCAATCTTGGCGGTTGGCGAGACCATTCTTTCGCAGAAACAGAAAGAACTTGGCAGTGTTGTTGTGAACATTGGCGCGCAGACGACCGGTGTAATCGTGTTTGAAGAAGGCAATATAGCCCATGTGGGAGTTCTGCCGCTCGGCGCCGACCATATTACTTCGGATATCGCTATCGCTTTGCGCACATCAATTGAAGTTGCGGAAGCGATAAAGAAACGCTATGGCACCGCTCTGCGGCAGATGACGGAACGAGGGAAAAAAATCAGCGTCAAGGAATTCGGGGCGCTGGGAGACGAGACATGCACGCACGGTTTTTTGGCAGATGTCATTTTGGCGCGCGTTGAAGAGATTTTTGAAAAAGTTGACCTTGAATTGCGGAAAATTGACCGTTCCGGGCTTCTTCCGGCAGGCGCTTTCCTGACCGGCGGAGGAGCGAAGCTTTCCGGAATTCAAGAAGTGGCGAAGGGTGTTTTACGACTCCCGGTCGCATTAGGCCTATCTATTGGCGTGCAATCGGCGATGGAGGAGGCGAACGACCCGGCTTTTTCAACCGCTATAGGTTTGGTGAAATGGGCCGACGACGCTTCTGCAAATCAAAATCGCCGTTTCGGCGGCGGTGCTTTTGAAAATGTTCTGTCTTTGGACAAAGTCAGCTCTTTCGTCAAAAAAGTTCTGAAAGGATTTACGGTTTAGAAATTAAA
>CAYIOW010000013.1:0-25686 GCA_964365275.1 uncultured Gammaproteobacteria bacterium | reverse complement strand
TCAGTGGGGTGTCCGCTTCGGGCTGAGTGCGATCAAAGGCATTGGAGAAAATTCAGGAAAGCGATTACATTGAGCAATTGAAGGACTATTGAGGTATTTGGGGTCTGACCCCTTTATCCACAGGCGTGGAGGGTTGACGAATATTTCGGATGTGTATTCTATAAAAACCCTAGGTGTGTATAATCCTGTGCGGACGCCCCGGAGCGTCTCCTGAAATCCAATGCTTTCAAAACAACAAGAAAAACTTATTCGTTCGCTTCATACTAAAAAAGGTCGCGCTAAAAGCGGCTTCTGCTTGGTGGAAGGAGAGAAGGTGCTAAAGGCGGCCGGCCGCGCGGTTCAATTCCGGTTTTCTCGCAAAGATGCAAAATCATTTGACTCGTTGGTCACCACAGAAACGCCGCAAGATATTGCGGGAGTTGCAAAGATTCCTTGTTTTGGCGCGAACGATTTAAAGAAGAAAAAAACGATAGTTGTATTGGACGGCGTACAAGACCCTGGGAATGTCGGCGCGATACTTCGCTTATGTCTCGGTTTCAACGCTTCACTCCTTCTCGTGGAATCTGCCGACCCGACATCTACAAAAGTCATTCGCGCTTCCGTTGGCGCGCTCTTTACAGTTCCGTGGGTTGAAATGAAACGAGATTCCGCCGAAGCGTGGATTAAGGAGTCCACTATTCCTGTTTTCCGTCTGGAAACCCCTAATTGTAATTCCTCCCAAAATGCCAAATACCAACCGTTGTCCGCCTCTGGCGGACCGTTGTCCGCCTCTGGCGGAATACCAAACACCCAAGTTCTCCTCATCGCCGGCTCCGAGGGCCACGGCATCACCCTTCAAACCAAAGGAACACTCATTTCCATTCCGCATAATGAGTTGCTTGAATCGTTGAATATTACTCATGCTCTCGCAATAGCGCTTTTTGACAGATATCGGAGTTATTCACCACGGAGCGTCTGAGATTTCGGATGCTTTTTTTTATGATATCCGTTATACTTATGCCATTATGAACAAGCACCTTCAAGCGTTGGTGAATGCGGTGAAAAAGGGTCGCGGGTTGGAGAACGAAAGCGAAAAAATTTCGGTAAGCAAAACAAGCCGCACAGCCGGCAGCGCTTATGAAAAAATCAGGAACGCCGTTGAATATGAAGAAGAGCATTTACTGCGCAGAAATGCGATTAGGAGAATTTTGAGACGAAGGAGAGACATAGGCGAGTCGGACGAGAGTCGCGGCTCTGCGCTTTTGAACGAAATGATATGGGCAAAATATCTGCCGAACAACGCAGTGCCGGTTTCGCTCGTTTCGCAAATTGACGCGATTATTTCCCGGCACGATGTATTGTTCAACGCTTTGCCGGAGGGCGAGGCGGGAGAGCAGGGAAAGGATTGGCTTTTGGATGTCTTGTCAACCGAAATAGAATACGCGATAGAGCCGCCGCGCGCCGCCGAAGCGCTGGCGAACTTTATGTTTGACAGAATTTCCGGTGGCATTGAATGGAAAGAAACGAAAATGCAGAAGAAGGAAGAGAGAGACATGCTTTTATATATCGCGATACACCGCGCTCTTCTCAAATCAAATGTGGCAACACTGCGTTACCGTCTGTTTGCGCTTTATGTTCCCGATTGGAGTTCGCGCAATGCGGAAGAGGCGAAAGAAGTCGCTTCTCGGTTGGTGCAACTTGCCCGTGGTATTGAATCGCACATTCATCATCCTTTGTCCGACCAGTTGTTTCGTTTGATGCGCCGGCATGCCTTTGTATTTTCTGTAATTTCGGATGTAGTGCGAGATAAACCGGAACAAGCGTCTGAAATACTGTCGGATGAAGACGAGTTCAGGAAAAAAATATTGAAGGCGGCCGAAGCGAGGTATGGCGCTTTCAAAACCCGTCTTCGCAGGACTGTTCTTCGCGCCGTCGTTTTTCTTTTCCTGACTAAAATGCTTTTGGCGATTATTCTTGAGCTGCCGTATGACGCTTACATTCTCGGCGAATTGTCTTGGTTGCCACTCGGGATAAATATTGTGTTCCATCCGATTTTTCTGGCGGTTATAGGCACCACGGTCGGCGTACCTGTAAAGAAGAACAACGCGCGACTGACCGAACTGGCATGGCAGGCGGTGAACGGCGCAGACGCGATTCAGGTATTTTTTCATGTCAAAGAGCCGTGGCTTAAAGGCGCTCTCGGCAGGATTTTCAGCGTTGTATACGCCATGACTTATGCGTTGAGTTACGGACTCATTGCCTGGTTGCTTATATCGGTTTTGAATTTCAACGCGCTTTCAACGGCGCTATTCCTGTTCTTCTTCTCGCTGGTAACATTCTTCGGAATTAAAATTCGCCAATCCGTCCGCGAACTTCTTGTGATTGAAAGACAAGGAAGTTTGATAGGAACAATTTTTGACTTTTTCCTTCTTCCCGTCGTGAGAGTCGGCCGTTGGATTTCTCTTCGCGCGCCGAAAGTGAACATCTTTATTTTCTTTCTTGATTTCATAGTTGAAGCGCCGTTCAAGCTCGGAATTGAAATGATTGAAGGTTGGATAGCATTTATGAGAGAGAAAAAAGAGGAACTGTAAAGTATGAAATACGATTACGACATTTTGATTATAGGAAGCGGTTCCGCCGGATTCGCCGCCGCGTCAGCCGCAAAGGGAGTTGGAAGAAAAATCGGCATTGTTGAGTCAGATATTGTTGGCGGCGAATGTCCGAGTTTCGGTTGTGTGCCTTCAAAAGCGCTCTTATATTCGGCGAAAATGTGGAGGACCGCTAATTCGCTTTCCGTTTTCGGCATAACCGTAAAAGATGCCGTTTTTGATTTTTCCCGCGCCGTAAAAAGAAAAGATGATTTAACGCGCGGGTTGGCCGGTCCAAGAGCGGAAAAAGTCGCCGACGAGCTCGGTATTGATGTGTTGAAAGGAAGAGCGGCGTTTCTGGACGCGCATACTGTCAATATCGGCAAGAAAAAAGTCACATCCGATAAATTTATTATTGCGACCGGTTCAATTCCGAAAGAACCGAGCATATCCGGAATCGGCCGTTCGGATTATTGGACATATAAAGACGCGGTATCGGTAAAAGAAGCGCCGCGGCGGTTGTTGATTGTGGGCGGCGGGGCGATTGGAGTTGAAATGGCCACTTTTTTCGCGAGTGTCGGAAGTTCGGTTACTGTTGTTGAATTGTCGTCTCAACTTCTGAATTTTGCCGAACCGGAGATATCGCAATTGGCGGAGGAATCATTAATCGCTCTTGGAGCTACCGTAATGACAAGCGCTGAAATCATTGACATTGTAAAAACGGAATCCGGCTCTTATACAACGAGAGTCAATGTCGGTGGCGGCATTGAGGAAACAGAAAACGACAAAATTTTATTTGCGCTGGGTAAAAAGCCGAATATTTCCGGACTGGGTTTGAAAGCGGCCGGTGTTGAAACTGACGGGAACGGACGACTAAAAACAAATTTGGAACTTCGCACAAGCGTCAAACATATTTGGGCGGCGGGAGATGTGCGAGGCGGAATGCAGTTCACGCATGTGGCGCATTATGAGGGCTCGGTTGCGGGGTTTAACGCTTTTTCTGATAAACCGATAAAAGTAAATGAAAAAATCGTGCCAAGAGTTGTCTTTGCAGTTCCTGAAATCGCCTGTGTGGGAGAAACGGAGGAAACGGCAAGCAAGACAATGAGTGTCGCGACATCTGTGTTTCCGATATCAAAACTTGGCAGAGCTTATATTGACGGCGAAACGCGCGGTCTTGTGAAATTGGTGGCTGACAAGAAAACCGGAAAGATAGTTGGCGGCAGCATCGCGGCTCCGCATGCGGGAGAAATGATTCATGAAGTCGCTCTGGCGATTCATTGCGGGATGACTGTTGACAACTTCGTTTCAGTAATCCACGCATACCCAACTTATTCGGAGGCGATTCTTGCCGCCGCGGGTTCAATTCAAATATGATAAACGAATTTCATAAATCATATTGGTTTCCGCTCATTGCTTTGGTTATGGCGATTTCCGCCGATGTTTTGTTTTATAAGCACGATATTGGAATTTCAATGCCTATTTTTACTTTTCTCGCTTTCGCCGTTTTAATAGGGATTGACCGAGCCGCGCGCAAACGCATTACAAAAATTGAACATATACTGATAGCGGTTTTGTGGATTTTGTCTGTGTTTTTCGCCGTTCGCGATGCCGGACATTTGCTTGCTATAAATTCCGTCGCAATGATTGTTTTGTCTGCCATGATTTTTGGGAAGACCTACGGATTCAAAATTCAATCTTTTGATTTTGCGCGATACCTCTCAATGATTTTTATTGACTTTCCGACAATATGGGTTTCTAAGCCAATATCAATCGGCGAGATTGCCGGATTAACGGAAAAGAAGAGAAAAATCATTATAGGAATAATAGCGGCAGTTGCGGTGAGCGCGGTGTTCATCGCTTTATTCGTGTCGGCTGACGAAGTTGCGAGGGAAATTCTTGTAAGATTTATTGAACGAATGTCTTTGGATTCAGTGTTGCGCCATATAGTCATTGTTGCTGTAATCGGTGTGGCTATAATGTTTGTTTTGCATCCTATAATGCACAAAGCCGCAACCAACGGCGACGGTGAGCAATTTGAAATAAAAGCAGGCAGAGAAATTCAATACACAATAATTTTCGCGGCGCTGAACCTCGTTTTCGCGGCGTTTTTAATTATCCAAGGAGTGTTTCTAATCGGCGGCGCTGATATTTCTGAATTTGGAATCACATATTCCGATTACGCCACGCAGGGTTTCTATCAACTGATGGTAGTGTCGGTTTTAGTCGGAGCGATTCTCTGGTTCTCGCGATATTACAAGACAGAGAAAAACGACAAGCTGATTAAAATATTAAAATGCGTTCTTTTGGCGCAAACCGCCGTCGTAATTTTTTCCGCGTGGACAAGAATAATGACTTATGTTGATGTCTATGGTCTTACGGTCAGCCGCGTTTATGCGGTTTGGGCGCTTCTGGTCATTCTTTCTTTGCTCGCCATTATACTTGTCGTCATTTTCAAAGAAGGATTGAAAAACGGAGAAATAATAATTACCGGAGTAATAGTCGCGGCGGTGTGGATTGCCGTATTGAATGTTGCGAATCCGGATTTGATTGTCGCGCGCGTTAACATAGAAAGGGAAGAGAACGGAATAAAACCTGCGCTGGACATTGATTATTTAATGAAACTGTCGGATGATTCACGGCCTTTTGTGATGGACTATCTGACAAGACGAGCGAAGATGGACGCTTCCGTATATGACATTCAGCAGAGGGAAAATTGGCTATACGGCATCGGAAGAAAGTATGATTTGTCGTGGCAGGCACTCAACTGGTCGCGCAGAGAGGCGATTGGCGCCGTGTGGGTTTCTTACTGATATGCCCGGCGAAGTAGTTTTGGACATTGAGACGCAGAATACCTTCCAGGATGTCGGAGGGGTGGTTCATGATTTACTGAAGGTGTCTTTAGTTGGCGTATATTTCTACGATACTGACGCCTATGAAGTGTTTCTTGAAAACGAACTTCAAAAACTTTGGCCGCGGCTTGAAATTGCGGACAGAATTATCGGTTACAACACAAAAGGGTTTGATAATCTCGTGTTAAAGAAATATTATTCCGGCGACCTGAATTTAATCCCGCAACTGGATTTGCTTGAAGAGATTACGAAGGCGTTAGGGTACCGCGTCAAGCTGGATGATGTCGCGAAAGCCACAATAGGCGAAGGAAAAACAGGACACGGATTGCAGGCGGTTGAATTCTGGAAAGAAGGAAAAATTAAAGAACTTGCGGATTATTGTCTGACGGATGTGAAGGTTACCAAGCTTGTATATGAATATGCCCGGCTGAACGGTTGTGTGAGATATATTGACCGTCTCGGACAGCTGATAGAGATTCCCGTGTCGGTTGCTCCTGCCGTGAGCGCGAGGCAGGCATTGAATCTCACGATGTCGTTCTAGGACTTTATCCACAGAATTAGCGTTTTGCGACACTGCGAGGGCTTGCTTGTTCTACCCCTAGGGGTAGAATTCTTTTTGAAGCACGAAATATAGAACTGAAACGGACTTGCGTCCCAACGACTATTGTTGGACAATAGTCCGGTTCGCTCCTGTGGAAGAACAGCCAGCAAGACGGTGTGTTTGCCGCCTATGCTGGTTTTCTTGACGCATTAATTCAGGGACCCTTTCAGGTCTCTTCAAACAAAAATAATATGCCGGAAATACTTTCAAAAACAGCCGTTCAGGATGCGACGGCGGCGGCGGACGCGGTTTGGAGATTCGTTACAACCGTGCAAACGGTAAAAAAGAGAAACGGAAACCCGGAGCCATTTTCAAAGGAGAAACTGCTAATCTCCATTGAAAAGGCGCTTCAGGACGCACATTTGAGAGCGGATGAAAGCCGTCGCGCAGTTAGGATTCTTCGGCAGGTGATTACGCGACTTAATAAGGTTTATGACGGTGTGGCGACTCCCAACACGGCCGACATCGCGGAGATTATTGTCGCGACTTTCATTGACGCCAATTTAAGTTTTGTCGCGAGGAAATATATAGGGCATAGACAGAAACTTGAACGAACCCACCGAACCGAGGCGATTTACGGTAAAGGTATTTCGTTCAATCGTCATTTTACTTCGCGCGGAGTCCATCCGTTTGAAAAAATAAATTGGGAAATGAGGACGGCGGTGATTCAAAACGAGAAAGGAAAACTGATTTTTGAACAAAAAAATGTTGAAGTGCCTGAATTTTGGTCGCAGACCGCCACTAATATAGTCGCGTCAAAGTACTTTTCCGGAAAAATCGGCGAAGCGAACCGTGAGACAAGCGCGCGACAGCTGATTTCCAGAGTTGCGCATACGATGGCCGATTGGGGCAGGCGCGACGGGTATTTCTTTTCGGAAGAAGACGCTGACATATTTGAAATGGAACTTCTCCATATTCTTATCAATCAAATGGCGGCGTTTAACAGTCCGGTCTGGTTCAATGTCGGCATTCACCGAAACCCGCAATGTTCCGCTTGTTTCATCAATTCGGTGGAGGATGACATGCGTTCCATAATGAATTTGGCAACTACGGAGACGATGCTTTTCAAATACGGCTCCGGTACCGGTTCAAACTTGTCAAAACTTCGCTCTTCCTGCGAACATCTTTCAAATTCGCAAGGAAAATCATCCGGAGTAGTTTCATTTATGAAGGGTTACGACGCGTTTGCCGGAGTGGTAAAATCGGGAGGTAAAACCAGACGGGCGGCAAAGATGGTGATTTTGAACATTGACCACCCGGATGTCGTTGAGTTTATTGAGTGCAAGATGAAGGAAGAAAAAAAGGCCTGGGCATTGATTGAAGCAGGATATGACGGCTCGTTTACTGGAGAAGCGTACGGTTCCATATTTTTTCAAAACGCCAACAACAGCGTGCGGCTTACGGACGATTTTATGCAAGCCGTCGTTGAAGATAAGACATTTGACACGCGGGAAGTTACTACTGGCAAGGTTGCAAATTCCTACAAAGCGCGCGAATTGTTCCGAAAAATCGCAGAATGTGCTTGGGCTTGCGGCGACCCCGGTGTGCAATACGACACGACGATAAATAAATGGCACACGGCGAAGGCGACTGACAGAATAAACGCCAGCAACCCGTGCTCGGAATATATGTTTTTGGACGACACCGCATGCAATTTATCATCCTTGAACTTGATGAAGTTAAGGAAAGACGATGCCGCGCGCTCATTTGATGTTGAGGCGTTCAAACAAACGCTGGACATTATGATTACCGCGATGGAAATTGCCGTGGGAAATTCAAGTTATCCCACGCCGGCCATTGAAGAGAACAGCTATGCTTTTCGTCCGCTTGGAATCGGTTATGCGAATCTTGGCGCTCTTCTTATGAGCCGCGGAGTCGCATACGATTCGGAAGAAGGCAGAGCGCTCGCGGCCGCCATAACATCGCTAATGACAGGCGAGTGTTATCGCCAAAGCGCGAAAATCGCCTCTGCGTTGTCGCCATTCGCCGGTTATGAAGAAAATAGAGAGTCCTGTCTTGAGGTTTTGAATATGCACGGGAAGGCGGCGCAAGAAATACAGAAAGCAAATATATCCGATGGCTTGTGGCATGCACAGCGCGACTCATGGGCGGAAGCCATAAATGAGGCAGAAAAGCACGGTTTGCGGAATGCTCAAATAAGCGTTTTGGCTCCGACCGGCACGATTTCGTTTTTAATGGATTGCGACACGACGGGAGTTGAACCGGATATTGCCCTTGTGAAATACAAATGGATGGTTGACGGCGGTATGGAGAAATTGCCGAATCGCACCGTGCCCGAATCGTTGGAGATATTGGGGTATTCTGAAGAAGATAAGGCGGCGATAATTAGTTACATTAAGGAAAATGACACCATAGAAGGAGCGCCGGGATTGAAGGAGGAACATATACATATTTTTGACTGCGCGTTTAAACCGGCAAAAGGCATGCGGTCCATTAATTATTTGGGTCATTTGAGGATGATGGCGGCGGTTCAGCCGTTTCTTTCGGGAGCGATTTCCAAGACGGTGAATCTGCCGGAGACGGCGACGGTTGAGGATGTTGAAGAAGTATATCGGCTCGGTTGGACCATGGGTTTGAAAGCGGTTGCCGTATATCGCGACGGCTCCAAACGACAACAGCCGCTTACCACTTCGGTTGCTCAAAAGGACAAAGGCGCCGCAAAGACCGAGGTGGAAGTTCTTCAAAAAACAGAAGACGCGCCGCAGAAAATTGCCGTTTCAGCGCAGACGATGAATATTCCAAGACGCCGCCGTCTTCCGGATGAACGCCGTTCAATTACTCACAAGTTTTCAATCGCCGGGCATAAGGGCTATATCACGGTTGGGCTCTATGATGACGGAACACCAGGGGAAATGTTTGTAACTATGAGTAAAGACGGTTCGGTAATATCCGGCTTAGTCAATTCACTTGCGGCAACCACCTCCATCTCGCTTCAATACGGTGTTCCTTTGGACGCATTAGTTAACAGATTTGCTCATACCCGTTTTGAGCCCTCCGGTTTCACGAACAATCCGAATATTAAAATCGCAAAGTCAATTGTAGATTACATATTTCGCTGGATGGGACAGAAATTCCTTCCGATGGAAGCGCAAAAACAGTTGGGAATTCACGCCGAAGGAGCGTCCGGGCTTGAAGCGTTTTATGGGAAGACGGAAAAATCTGGCGGTTCTTCCGACATGGCGACGGTGCAGAAACAGGAAACGATTTTTGAACATTCGTCTCACCTAAATACCAAATACCAACCGTTGTCCGCCTCTGGCGGAATACCAAATACCCAATCCCACACAATGACATTTGACAATCAAAGCGACGCCCCGGCATGCGGAACCTGTGGCTCAATAATGGTTAGAAACGCATCGTGTTATAAGTGTTTGAATTGTGGTGGAACAAGCGGATGCTCCTAGTAGAACTTATGAATTCAACGGGGCTCATTCAGTTGTTTGAAGGACATGGGAAAGGGAAGACAACTGCGGCGCTGGGCGAGGTTTTGCGCGCAGTCGGCGCCGGACATAGAGCGGCTATAATCTTCTTTGATAAAGGCGGAGAGCATTATTCGGAGAGAAAATCGTTGGAGCAACTCGGCGTTGATTGGTTCGCGTATGGTCGCGACAGGATTAACCCGAAGACAGGACAGTTTGATTTCAGTATTACCGGTGAGGATAGAAAATTTGGACAAGACGCGCTCGGAAAAGCAAGGCAATTGTTCAAATGCGACCAATACGACCTGTTGGTCCTGGATGAAATTAACTCATCTATTGCTTTGGGGATTGTTGGAGAAACCGATGTAATGAAACTTCTGGACGAAAAACCGGAAGGGCTTGAACTGATACTAACCGGCAGAAATGCAACCGATGCTTTGAAAACGCGCGCGGATTTGGTTACCGAGATGCGAATGGTAAAGCACTACTTCACATCCGGTGTAAAGGCGAGAGAGGGGTTTGACTTCTAGTTCGTGATATAATTCTCGCATGTCAAAGTTAGACACAATGGAGGAACTGCTTGTAGAAGTGAAGCAACTTCAAAAGAGCGTGCACACTTTGGACAGCGCATACGATAGATTGCTTTTGCATCGTCCGGTTAAATTATATCTTCTGCAATTTTCGCTAGGTATCGTGCGTGGCATCGGTTCGTTTCTAGGGGCGACGATAGTGGTTGCAATAATCGTTTATATCCTCCACAAAATCTCATTCTTTGAACGCGTTTTATCCGCGTTTCCAATGCTGAAAATATGAAAAAAGTTTTTTTGGCGCTTGCGGCCGGTTCGCTCGTATTTTTTGGATTTGGTTGCAATGATTCAAACGACATCGGCGTGCCGGATACCGTGGCGACAATACCTGCGTCGCCGAACGACGCTTCAGCCCTTCTTCGCGAGAACGCGGTCTTAATGCTTCAAGCGGGCAGGGTTGGAATTGACGCGCCAAGAAAAGCGGAATGGGCAAAGAGAGCACAGGCCGTCAGTAAATTAATTGCCGAAAGAAAAATGGATGAAGCCGCCGGCGAGCTTTCGGCGCTAAATGCGGAAATGCGGACTGCCATTGCGGCGGAATAGTATCAGGAAATCATTGAATCAAGGAATTAAGGAATTTGAATTTAATTAGGACTTACGCATTTGGATGAGATGCGCCGTGCTGGACTAAGGAAAAATTGGAGACATATTGTGGCATATGACGACAATTTTTTCCGAGGGAAGCACAAGCATATCGCCAAATGCGTAAGTCCTATAAATATAAAGACGCGGGCCGGGGAGTTTAACCCCTGCCCGCGTCTGAAGGTACGTCGCCACCAACGGTGAGCGACGCATGTTTTGTTACACGCGGGAGACCGGACCGGCGATAGCCCATTTCTTCCACAGGCGGAGGATTCGCTCCATTTCATGTTCCAGCTTGTCCAACTTGCACCCGTTGAGGTGCGCGAGGATGTTGCCGAAATTCATGAAGTCCACCGCCTGTTGCGCTTCCGCGTTCTCACGCTCGTCCTTGCCTGCCACGACTCCGTGGCCGAGGAAGAGCAGATTGAACGCTATCTGCGCCGCGAGGACTACCATCCGGTTCGTGATGACGTCCGGCGGTGGAGGGACGAAGGGGTGGGTGATACTCCCACCCAGGAACTCAACGAAGACGCGCTCGTCTCCGTCCTCGCGTTCCGGGTTCCACTTGGTGTGGGCCAGGAACACGAGGTCAAGCTCCTCCTCCAGTCCTGGAATCTGGTGGAACGGGAACCGGCTGTGGCACCGAAGCTTCGGTAGCCACTCCTCCGGCAGTTTCTTCCCGAACACACTGACCTCCAGGAGGCGCAGGAGCGCTCCCGTGTCTCGGAGGACGAGGTCCTGTTCCTCTTCCTCAAGGAGTCCGCCGTCCACCTGGAGCATGATGCTCCTGACCGGCTCGCCGTTCTCCGACGGGACGCTGTTGCCATTCTCATTCACCCGCCCGTCGTTGATGGCGACTGTGAGGTGGGGGCGGAGACCGTTGAAGTGCCGACCGTCCCGCATCCTCTTAAGTACCGCCGGCGGGAAGGCGCCTACCAACACGGCAATCGCGGGAGGCATTTTTCCTTCCTTGCCTCTCCACTCTGCCGCCGTTGGGTACAGGTACTGTACCCCGCCTTCCTTGAGCCACGCTGGAGCGTGGACATGGAAGGACCACTGTCCGGCCTCGTACACCGCCATCAGGTGGCTCATCACCGACCTGACGACAGCACCGGAAAGGTGGAACGGGTGCTCCTCCGTCGTCTCCATCAGCCGGAGGAAGGAATAGCACATCCCAACAAGGTTGTTTGGGGAGTGTCTGGAGCCGGGGTTCAACCACGGCGCCTCCTCCCAAATTCTCCTCTCTCGTTCTCCGGCCTTCCCCTTCCGGCTGCTTCCGCGATTGGTTTTTTGCTCACCGTTCATCACGGCGAAGTGATCGCGGAGCTGGACGAGGATGAGGTCAAGGAACCTCCTCTGCTCCTCGTCCTCAATCGTGGAGATGACCTTCCTCATTGAGTTGAAGGACTCGTACCATCCTTCCAGCTCCATGATGTACTCCTCGTCGCCGACACCCTCGTCTCTCGCCGGCGGGGTGGGCTTTCCCGTCCAATCCAACCTTGAGTCCAGAAGCCACCACGCGAACAACTTGTCCGCGTCTTCCGTCATCTTCTCCGGAGCGATGAACTCCGGCAGGAGGAGGACGGCGGTGAAGTGGAGTCCGAAGACCCAGAACAACCGCCTGAAGGTGTCTTCGGTGTACAACTCGGGGCAGTTGAACACCTCAACCTCTTCACCCTCGGGTCTTTGGTAGATTTCACCATAGCCCGCCTCCTTTGCCATGGAGGTAAGGGACAGCGGGGCGTCCATCGCCTCCGAGTCCATCAATTCAAGGTGGTCTACCACGAGGCGTTGGAAACGCCTGACGGCCTCGTTTGCCGTTTTTGCGTCCATGCCGAAGCGCCGAATGAGGTTCCGCTTGACCTCAGCGTTTAGCGCTTGCCACACAAGCCCGCAGGTGCTCTTCGCTCGCACCTTGTTCTGTGTGGCGTGGTCGTCAAACTTCCCTCCGCCGACGCCGAGGAGGATAAAGCCGTCCTTTTCAAAGGCACGCAACTCATCCGAAGTGTACTGTCCGTCCGAGACGAACATCACTTCCGAGTACTGCGTGAACGCCGTGAGCGTGTCGCCCACGAAGTTCTCTTCCCTCATCTTCTGGTCAAGCCACTCATTGTAGCGGCCCGACATAAAGAAAATGAACATCGCACAACTTTCCTCGCCGTGCGTGTTCCGATGAACTGCAAACCTTGGCACTTTTTCCATCTCATCCTTCTTTCTCCGCCAGAGGCGGATATTGCAGAGACGGCCCCATGGGCGCGTCTCTACAGAATTATGCCCACCACCCCACAACGGAGCGATGGGCTTCGTTGTGTTTTCCCCATCCTTGGTTTTCCTCCCCTATATAGGGGAGGTAGGAGGGGTATGACTGAACACCTTGTAGAGTCCGCTTGAACTCCGAATCTTAGCGATTTTCATTCTTAATCCTGTACAGACGACCCATGGGGGCGTCTCAATTAACGATAAAAACCCGCCAAAATTCAGAGTTCAAGAACCGATGTTTTTAACAGAAAAATTGGGAATTGTCAACCTCTTCCTCCCGTCTTCATGCTAAAATGTACCAATGACAGGCGAGCAGACGCATAAATCCACTCCATTTCGTGAACGGCGATTTAGCGGAGCCGAGAGGTTCCGTCCATTACAGTTGATTGTCGTTTTGGTTTCGGCGATAATCGTCTTGCGATTGGCGCAAGTTCAAATTATCCAATTTAATTTTTATAACGCTCTGGCATCCGGTCAACGGGATTTATATCTTGAACTTTTTCCGGAACGGGGCGAGATTTTTGTAAAAGACAAGGATGGCACCGAAGCCCCGTTAGCAACAAATATTTTTCTGAACTTTGTTTGGGCGGAGCCGAGAAAGGTTGAAAACGCCGAGGGTGTGGCAGAAACACTGTCCGATTTACTTGGGTATGAAAAAAAAGATGAAGGCACGGAGGAGGGAGAGTTAGACAAGAGTGAATTACTGCTTCAAAAATTAAAGAAGGAAAACGACCCTTATGAGCCGATTGAGCATCGTGTGTCTGACGATGTTGCAGATATAATTCGCGCAGCGAATTTGGCGGGCATTCATATTGCGGATGAACGAATAAGATATTATCCGGAGAGCGAAAGCTCCGCGCATATCACCGGATTTGTCAGTGCGGACGACAAAGGTGTTTTTATCGGAAAATACGGATTGGAAGGGTTTCTGGATGATGAATTGGCGGGAAAGGGGGGGTATGTTTTCTCGGAAAGAGACGCAAAAGGAAGGTGGATTTCAATCGGCTTGAAAAATCTGCGGCCGGCTGAAGACGGGGTAGATTTATTACTTACGATTGACAGGGCGGTTCAATTTCAGGCATGCGGAGCGCTGAAAAATGGCGTTAAGAAAGCGGAAGCAGATTCCGGCTCGGTGATTATTTTAGACCCAAAAACGGGCGCGATTCTGGCAATGTGCGGATATCCGACATTTGACCCGAACAATTATGGTAGCGTGGATTCAATCGCCGACTACAATAATCAGGCGATTTTTGGCGCGTACGAAGCCGGTTCAGTAGTGAAACCGTTGGCGATGGCGGGAGCGATTGATGTTGGCGCGGTTTCTCCGAATACGACATTTGAAGATGTCGGCGAAGTAAAAGTTGACAGATTTACGATCAGAAATGCAGGTTTGAAGTCATACGGTCAGCAGACGATGACCGGCGTGCTTGTGCATTCAATAAATACGGGAATGGTTTTTGTTACAAGGAAACTCGGGGCGGAGCAAATGGGAAGGGTGTTGAAACGATTCGGTCTGGGGCAAAAAACCGGCGTCCCGCTTGATTCGGAGGTCTCCGGCGATGTGAGTTCTTTGGATAAAGGACACGAGGTTTATGCGGCAACGGCGGCATTCGGTCAGGGGATGACAATTACACCAATTCAACTGGCCGCGGCTTATAGCGCTCTTGCGAACGGAGGAACTATGTTTCGGCCATATCTTATCGCGGAAAAACGATATGCCGATGGCAGTATTTGGCGAGCTGAAAAGGAGACAGTTGGGCAAATTGTCTCTGAAAAAACCGCTCAACTTGTTTCGGCGATGCTGGTTTCCGTCGTTGAAGAAGCGTATAAAAAATCAATCGCTATTCCCGGTTACTATATTGCCGGAAAAACGGGAACGGCGCAGGTTCCGAAGGGAAATGGAGCCGGGTATAAGGAAGATGACACGAAAGGGACCTTTGTCGGTTATTTTCCGGCGCAAAATCCTCAATTTGTCGTTTTGGTCAGAGTTGACCATCCCAGAACCACCCAGTGGGCGGAGGGTTCGGCCGGGCCAATTTTCAAGGAAATTGCGAGATTTTTAATACAATACAGCGGAATACCTCCGGAGAAATAGGGCGGCACATAGGAATACACAAGAATAAGCATGAATTCCAGGAATACGAAGAATAGAGTTGTAAGAGTCTGACCCCCACGATATTTCCCTCCCCTAAATAGGGGAGGATAGGAGGGGTATGGTTTTGTATCAGTTCCTGTCATACCCCACCCAACCTCCCCTATGTAGGGGAGGAGATTAACATTTAAGCACCTTCTCTCGTTGTATAAGTGGACGCCCCGCCCACCCGGACCAGCCGTCTCTTCGCGCCTCCTTCCTCCTCCCGCAGAGGTCAACACTGCGGCTAGGCGAGAAAGTAGATGGCGCACCTCCGTGGCGTTCGCAGAGTAGGATACCGGTCCTGCTCTTCGCTGAACGCCACCCTCTTGGACCCTCGGCACTTCGGTGTCGGGGGTCCATCTTATTTTGCGGAATTATTAACAAGATTTGTTCTCACACTTCCGCCTGTCTTCTCAACTTGGTATACTTCTCAAGTATGAAATACACAAAAATCGCTTTGATGCCGGTTCTTATCGCATTATTTACGGTGTCGGTCGCCCAGCCGGCCGATGCTTTCTCGTTTTATTCAAAGAACGCGGCAACGGCAGAGGGTTCAACGGCGTCTGATACGGAGACCGGAGAGAGAACGGATACAGTAAATTTTAAGGGGCAGTTGCGGGAACTGTCCGCGTCTGTAGTTCCAACAATTATTATCGTACGAGTTGGTGAAGTTGATAAGACAGTTGAAGTAATTAAAACGACGAAACTTAAGCCGGCGATGGACAATTGGCTTGCCGGAGACCAGGTGCAGGTAGCCGGAAAACAAAATGCAAACACTTCAATCGTTACGGCCGGAAAAATCACAAACCTCTCAATCAGGAAAGAACATATCGGCGTAAATGGTTGGGTTGAATCGGTTGATGCGCAGGCGAATATTTTGAAAATGAAAGACGCGAGGGGAAAGGCGATAACGATGAGGGTGCCAACCTCAACGAAGATTGTCGTCGGAGGCAAAAATCCTGCGACTCTCGCCGACCTTCAACCAAAAGACAAAATTCGCGCCAGGGCGGTTCGTGTCAGGGGCTCGCTTGAAGCTAGAATGATTGTAGCCGTTCAGAGGGGAAAAAATGTTTTTATGAAGGCGAGAAATTTCGCTTTCTCCGGAACATTGAAAGGAATACTGAATGAGGCAACGGTTGTTCCTGCCATTTTGGAAGTGGCGGTCAATAACAAGTCGGACGGAAAGAGCGCCAGCGGTGCACCGGTTTCTGACGGCTCTCTCGTTCGTGTTGCCGTTTCAAGCGACACTATTTTGGTTCGCCGCTTTGACGGAAGAGCGCAGTTTGAAGAATTGCAGGTTGGCGACGAGTTGAAAATCGTCGGCTGGCTGAATGACGACAATGTAATTCAGGCGCGGCTGATTAAGGATGTGAGTGTCTGGCAGACGGACGGAGTCGCCGGCACAATCACGGGAATATATCTGAACCCGGCATATATGGTTATTCAACACGGAAAAAACGAAATCAAAGTGTATGTTGATGCGAAGACGGAGTTCTGGAATGGCAACAAGAAAATCGGTTTTGAAGAAATCGCGGTTCGCGACAGCGTCCGCGTGAGAGGGGGAAAAATGGAAGGAACAGACGGAATATCGGCGAAAAAAGTTTTGGTGGTGCCGGTATTGCGGGACGCCAATGTGTCGTTTAATAATATGGGAGGAATTGTCGTGGAATGATTAATAATCGCGAAAACAAGATGCGGCTTTTTAATTCACTGTCACGTTCGTTTGAAACGCTAGAGCCGATTCAAAAAGGGCGAGTCGGTGTCTATTCTTGTGGCCCCACTGTTTATTCAACGGCTACCATAGGCAATTTCAGGTCGTTTTTGGCCTGGGATGTTTTGGTGCGAACCTTGGAACGTAACGGGCTTGAAGTGAAGTTTGTGATGAATATAACCGATGTCGGGCATCTTGTTTCAGACGCTGATACCGGCGAAGACAAGCTGGAAGTCGGCGCAAAAAGAGAAGGCAAAAGCGCGTGGGAAATTGCCAAACTGTACACCGCCGAGTTTTTGAGCGATATGAAGCGATTGAATATGCGCGAGCCGGATATTATGCCGAAGGCGACTGAACACATAGCGGAGCAGGTTGCGATGATTCAAGTATTGGAGAAAAAGGGTTTCGCTTACAGAATATCTGACGGAATATATTTTGACACTTCAAAAATAAAAAATTACGGTGAACTTGCCGGACAGGCATTATCTGAAAAAGAAGAAGGCGCGCGGATTGGCGTAAACGACGAAAAGAAGAACCCTGCGGATTTCGCACTTTGGAAATTCTCTCCGGAGGGCACGAAGAGGCAGATGGAATGGGACTCGCCTTGGGGAATGGGTTTTCCGGGCTGGCACATTGAATGTACGGCTATGTCAACAAAGTATCTCGGAGAACTTTACGACATACATACCGGCGGAGCCGACCTCAAAATGACTCACCACCCGAATGAAATCGCGCAGTCGGAAGGCGCTAACGGCACCACTGAAGCGAATGTATGGCTTCATTCGGAGTTTCTGCAAGTTGACGGCGGAAAAATGAGCAAATCGCTCGGCAATGCTTATACGATTCAGGAATTGATTGACAAAGGATATGACCCGTTGGCATTCAGATATTTGTGTCTTACCGCTCATTACAGAAGCCATTTGAATTTTACATTTGAATCGCTTGACGCGGCCGCTTCGGCGTTGAACAGATTGCGCAGATTTTGCTCTTCGTTGGAACGAGGCAACGATAGGGCGGAAGAATACGAAAATAGGTTTTTAAGAACGATATCGGATGATTTGAATACGCCGGAAGCGTTGGCAATTTTATGGGAGTTAATTCACGATGAAAGATTATCTCAAGCGGCGAAGGCGAGCTCCATTTCATATTTTGACCGCGTGTTTGGTCTTGGTCTTTTGACTACAACGAGTTTTGAAATTCCAGACAGTGTGAAAAAACTTGTCGCGGAACGAGATGAGGCGAGAGAGAAAAGGGACTTCGCGACATCCGATTCACTGCGCGATAAAATAAACTCTTTCGGTTATACGGTTGAAGACACGCCGAACGGAACAAAAATCTCCAAAGCATAACGACGGCGTGGTATACTTAAACCATTATGCAGCCGATTCGGCCGATTAAACTAGAAGTTCCGTCAATAAATGCGGAAGGTGTTAAGTTCCCCGAAAAAAAAGAAACACCAGAATCGCCAAAAAAAACAGAATCGGAAATAATGGCGGTGGAAGACGCGGTCAAAGAAGAAAAGGGACTTGCTGTGGTGCCGCCACCTTCGGTTCAGACAAAATCGGGGAAGGACCCTGAATTGAAGAAAATAGAAGATATTCTTACCGAGCATATTCAGGAACTTTTTGTCGGACTTCCGGACGACATAAAACCAAAATTCAAAAAAAGAGGGGAGGAAACGGCTGTAAAAATTCAGAAGGCGCTTTCCACGGCGAAACACGCGGCCGGGAAAATACTTCGTCTTATCAGAAAATGGTTGTCTATGGTTCCGGGCGTCTCAAAGTATTTTCTTGAACAGGAAAGCAAAATAAAAACCGACCAACTGTTGAAGTTGCGGGAAAAAAAATAATGTGACCTCCTTTTCAATCAACACAGTTGAAATCGGCGTAAGTCCCGAAATCTCCGGCCTTCTGTTTATCGCGCTTGTCGTTGCCGCGGTTGTCATTGGAGTCGTGGCGGTGGTTTTTATTGCGCGCGCTTTTCATTTGTTTTCGCATAAAAAGGAGGGCGGAATCGGACAACTTGCCGTTCTGCGTCTGCGATTGGCAAGATTTCACGCAAAAAAACAGGAAGAGCAGAAAGTTAAAGAAAGCAGATATACACAAGAGGAAGTTGGTTTGGCGGAAACGCTTTTTGCGGTGCTCGGCGGTATCAAACGGGAAAAAGGTTTCAAAGCATGGTGGCATGGACGGGGCGACAGAATGAGTTTTGAGATTGTCGCGAAAGGCGGAGTGATTTATTTTTTCGTTGTCGTTCCGGAGGAAATGAAAGAACTGATTGTTCAGCAAGTTAACGCGCAATATCCGACCGCCGAGCTGGCGGAAGCGGATGATTACAATATATTTTTGCCGACGGGAAAAATTTTGGGCGCCCATCTTTTTCTAAAGAGAAATTGTTTTCTTCCGTTGAAAACATACAGACAAATGGAAACCGACCCGCAGAGTTCTTTTTTGAACACATTAGCCAAGGTGCGCGACGGCGAGGCGGCGGCGCTTCAGATTCTTTTGCGCCCGACAGGAACGAAATGGAAAAAGAACGGCAAGAAATTTGTTGAGGCGATGCTTGCCGGAGCGAAGATGAAGGATGCAATGAAAGGCAAGAAACCAGGAAAGAATAAAGAGGGCTCTGCGGAAGTCCGGCGAACGACTTCGCGTGAAGAAGAGATGCTGAAACAAGTTGAAGAAAAATTGTCCAAGGCGGGGCTTGAAGCGAATGTCCGTGTCATCGCTTCGGCGCCATCGCTGGTCGCCGCTCAATCTGTTTTGAATAATCTGCTGAACTGCTTCTCGCAATTCAATGTTTACGAATACGGAAACAGTTTTGAAAAACACACGGAGCGACTCGGTAAATTCGTTCCTGATTTTATACATCGGCATTTTTCGCGCGGGAACTCCGTTATCTTGTCGGTTGAGGAGCTTGCGGGTTTATGGCATCCGCCTTCTCCGGATAACGGAATGATAACGGTTGACTGGCTTGACGCAAGGAAAGGCGGAGCGCCGGGAAATATCCCGACAAGCGGATTATTTTTGGGGTATAACGAATTCCGCGGTACGAAGAGGGAAATATATATGAAGGAGGCAGACCGTCAGCGTCATATGTATTTAATAGGAAAGTCAGGTTCGGGTAAAACGGAATATCTGGTGAATCTCGCCATTCAGGATATTAGAAACGGTGAAGGCGTATGCGTAATTGACCCGCACGGAGATATGACGGACACTTTGCTCGGGCATATCCCAAAAGAAAGAATTGACGATGTGATTGTGTTTTCTCCGTACGACCGCGACAGACCGGTCGGGTTGAATATGCTTGAATCTCCTACGCCTGAACTCAAAGACCTGGCCGTGCAGGAGATGATAGGCATTTTCTATAAATTGTTTCCTCCTGAAATGATTGGGCCTTTGTTTGAACATCAGATGAGAAATATAATGCTGACATTGATGTCCGACCCGGAAAACCCGGGAACGATTGCTGAAATTCCACGGATGTTTTCGGACGAAGAGTATCAAAAAAAATGGATAGCAAAGGTTACTGACCCGGTTGTTCGCGATTTTTGGGAGAAGGAAATGGCGAAGACATCGGATTTTCATAAATCGGAAGTGCTTGGTTACCTTGTTTCAAAAGTCGGGCGCTTCGTGGAAGATGAGATGATGCGAAACATTATTGGACAAGCGGAGTCCGGTTTCAGTTTCCGAGATGTTATGGACCAGCAAAAAATCCTCTTTATGGATTTGTCAAAAGGCAAGACAGGAGAAGTGAACGCGCAACTTCTTGGTTTAATCGCCGTAACGAAACTTCAAATGGCGGCTTTGGCGCGCGCCGATATGCCGGAGCATCTTCGCAAAAACTTTTTCCTCTACATTGATGAGTTCCAGAACTATGTGACTCCGTCTATCGCCACAATTCTTTCCGAAGCCCGCAAATATCGTTTAAGTATGATAATGGCTCACCAGTATTTGAGTCAGCTAACGGATAAGGGCGACACGCAAGTACGAGACGCGGTTTTGGGAAATGTGGGAACAATGATGGTTTCAAGAATTGGCCCGGAAGATATTGAGCTGTTTGAAAAAGTGTTTGAGCCGACATTCAACGGAAACGACCTGATGAATTCAGATATGTTTACATGGTATACGAAGATGATTGTTGATAATTCGCAGATAGCCCCGTTTACTCTGAAGGGACCGATTCCGATGAAACGAAATTTGGAAGCGGCAAAAAATATTCGCCAACTTTCTCGTCTTACATACGGAAGACCGCGAGCCGAAGTTGAGGCGGAGATTGCTGAACGAGCGCAGATAGGAACACGCGTTGCGCCATTTCAATCTGTGCCATTTGAGCCGATGGGTGGATAACTTTTCGAACATTGTGATACAATGGCTAAAACAAAATAAAACAAATGCCGTATTTACCGACATTTCAAGATGAGCAGGAGTTTGACCTTGAGCCAATTGAAAAGGCGATTCAGGGAGGTGTTGGGTTGGAGTCCAGTGATGAAAAGTTGAGAATCGCGGTGCGCGCCTTGAGGCAAATGCGCGAGCGGATTTCAAACATTATTGAAACGCTTGAGAACGGACTTGATGACAGTTCGTCGCGGACGATGTTTTCTACCGATGTGGTCTCCGGCGATGTGGGCGGCGGAAGAGTTGTTGAAGGCGTCTTTGACGGAGAGAAAATGCTTGGAACGGACGGAATGAAGTATCTCGTGCCGCCAAACTACGCTTCAAAGTCAAAGCTTGTTGAAGGCGACATAATGAAACTTACGATAAAAGACGACGGTTCGTTTGTTTACAAACAGATTAGTCCGGTTGAAAGAGAAAGGGTTACAGGAAAAATAGGCATAGACGAAAAAGGAAATTACGGCGCGGAAACGCCGGACGGGAAGGTCTACAAGATTCTAACGGCAAGCGTTACATATTTCAAAGGAGATGTCGGAGACGAAATCGTGGTTCTGATTCCAAAAGGAAGAAAATGTGCGTGGGCGGCGGTTGAACACATACTGAAGGGATAGGAAAAGAAAGAGAAGTATGGAAAAGGAAGAGGGGGAACTCCCTCTCTTTTGTGTGTACCGCGCACATTCTATGGTGCTATAATCCGAAACTATGAATCTATACAGAAAATACCGTCCATCAAGTTTTGCGCAGGTAGCCGGACAAAGGCATATAACGATTCCGCTGATTCGCCAACTTGAACGCGGGATGATTGCACACGCTTATTTGTTTTCCGGGCCTCGCGGTGTCGGAAAAACGACAGTGGCGCGTCTTTTGGCGAAGGGAGTCAATTGTGAAAATAACAAAAATGGCGAAGCGTGCGAAAAATGCACTGCGTGTGAAGCGATTAAGAGGGGCTCAATGGATATTATTGAAATTGACGCCGCATCACACACAAGCGTTGAAAATGTTCGCGAAGTCATTGTTGAAGGCGCGCGATTTCATCCTTCCGAACTGAAGAAAAAAATCTTTATAATAGATGAGGCGCACATGCTTTCAAAAAACGCATTCAACGCTTTGCTGAAAACGCTTGAAGAGCCGCCGCCTCATGTGATGTTTATTTTAGCAACGACTGAAATGCGAAAAATACCTGACACTGTTCAAAGCAGATGCCAGATATTTGATTTTCACGCGGTGCCGATTGATGTTATGGTTGAGCGATTGCGAGTATTGGCGAAAGAAGAAGGAGTGAAGGTTGACGACGATGTTTTGTTTGAAATTGCAAGACGCGGCGAAGGTTGTATGCGCGACTCCGAAGGCGTTCTGGCGCAGGTTCTGTCAATAGGCGAACAGCATATAACGAAGGACTCCGCGGCACCGATTCTGCCGGTGCGCGATACGGTTCGTGTTTTTGATTTGATTCGTTCCGTCGCCGACGGAAATATAAAAACAGCATTTTTGTCTTTGTCCGCGATGACTGAAGCGGGAGGAAATATTGCCGATAATGTTGAATTCGCCGTTGACCTTCTGCGCGAGGAATTGCTTGAAAGATGCGGCGCTCCAATTTCCGCTTCTCTTTGCTCCATTTCGTCAAAAGAAGAATTGAGGACGATATTACAGCCGGTGGCAAACGAGAAGATTAAATTTTGCATCAACGCTTTCTCTGTGGCGATTCACGATGAGCATCTTTATCATATACCGTCGCTTGCGTATGAACTTGCGGTTTTTGATTTATGTCATCAAATGACAACAGGCGCGAGTAAACCGACAGGGGTTGGAGACAATGTCAGCGTTATCGGCGGTGTTGTCGGGATTGATGCCGTTGAGAAACAGTGGCCGAATTTCATAAAGCAAGTTCGTGAAAAACACGCTTCACTTCCTTTGGCGCTTGAAGGCGCGAAGCCAAACAGAGTTGAAGGGAATAGCGTCGTAATCGGAGTAACCTACGCTTTTTACGCGGAAGCCGTGAACGCCGTGAAAAATTCGCAATTTTTGTCCGGACTGATGAGCGTGTTATTGGGAAGCGAAGTTTCCGTTAAAGCGGAATGGGTGAAAACTCCGGAGCCGCTTTTAGACGGCATAATTGACGCTTTCGGCGGCGTTCTCGCTGATTGACCTAATACATATTTTTTGTTATTCTTTTACGGCTTTTATAACCTTAAAGTTCAAAGGACTTACATAAACATTCGGGGATCGTCTAGTGGTAGGACATGTGCCTCTGGAGCACAGAACCGGGGTTCGAATCCCTGTCCCCGAACCAGTATAAAATATCCAACCGTGGTTGGATATTTTATACTGGTTCTCGTTCAAGCCACCTGCGTGGCTTGAACGGGGATTCGAACGCCGGAGCGGTGCCGCACCCCAGTGCGGCCGCGAGGCGGTGGCCAGACTGTTTCGAGCGACTGGCGAGGAACAAGTCGAGGCCGAATCCCTGTCCCCGAACCAATTGACGCACTAACATTTTTGTAGTAATTATTGTTCCAGGAGGTACGCGTGAAGATCCAAGTAGTGCCAGTTCTTTTATGGGTGAACAGGGAACAGTTCAGTAAGTACTACACATTGATGGTGTATGCAGAGCATAAAGAACGGTTCCCGCGGATTGACATCGGGCTTCGTCGGTTCCAAACTTTGACTCGCACCGCGCAAGGACTTGAGGAATTTGCGCGCAAGCGCATTTCTTCGTTGGGTGCGGAATTCATTCCGTGTCAGCGGATTCTTCTTCCTTGGAGACAAGTTGAAGGCGCCGTTGAACTCCCCGTTGTGTTTCTCTGCAGAGGGACTGTCGGGAATGTGTCCGAAGGAAGTTCAATCTCATGGACACGAGTAAACGAACTGCTTGTCCAATCCGAACACCGGATTGTTGACGATGTGAGAAACGAATTGGTTCGCGACCTGAACACAAACTGGAAAATCGCCGCGATGTTTGGGGATGCGTTTACATCAATGGAAATGCAGACGCTTTGGGTGGAAATAACCGGCTCGTTCGTTGACCCCGCCAACTTTCGGCAACGTATCAAGCTTCTTGTCAAGAAAGGCAGGGTGACGATGAATCGCGGTGAGACCAGACAAACGGCGACGCGACCAGCACAACTCTTTCGCGTCTCTCGCCAATAAAGCGTGGGGCGTGTTTTTTTCTGCATTACCCCTCTACTCTTACCTTCTCCTTCTCGCTTCGCTTTGCCTTTATTCGCGCTCGCGAGACTTTCCGCTCGGTCAGTTCAATTATCATTTTTGGAATATCTACACCAGTCGCTTGCATAATTCCTTCATATCCCGGGTTTGAATTGACCTCAATGATAACTGGGCCGTGTTTGGTGCGAAGCATGTCCACACCTGAAAAATCTAGCCCCATTCGTTTAGTTGCTTCAACATCTAATTGTTTCTCTGTCTTAGTCGGTGTGATTTTTATTACGCTCCCGCCTCTGCTAAAGTTCGCGCGAAATTCTCCGGGCGCCGCGCTTCTCTCCATAGCGGCGACGACCTTGGCTCCGATGACGAAAATGCGAAGGTCTTTCCCCTCCGCTTCGGCGATGTATTCCTGAATTTTTATTGGTTCTTTCATAACGCCTCTTTTAAGCAAATGTTCGGCGAAGGGGACTAGCGACCGTTTTGATTCCGCTATGAACACTCCGAGACCCTGTGAGCCGTATGGCACCTTCAAAATAACCGGAAATTTGAACTCGTCAATGACATCGTCTATTCCTTCAACGCTTCTCACGACAACGGTTCTGGGCATTGGAAGCCCGAAGTGATGAAGGAGCTGAAGAGTACGTATTTTATTTTTAGCTCGGTGAACGCCGACATATCCGTTCACAACAACAATTCCTTCAAGTTCAAACTGACGAATTGTTGTTGCATGAATAGACGGGTCTGCCTGAAAGCCGGCAAGAACAATAATTGCGTCAAACTTTTCCAGGGGTTTTCCGTTATAGTACACAGCATTATCAAAACCAAAACGAAGCTGGATATTGTCCTCGTAAAGCAAAGTGGATATATGCCCAAGTTCGCTTACTCGTGTTACGAGTCGCTGAATATATTCCGGTAGCACTTCTTTTTGGGGTGATGTAAACACCAATATTCCAAACCTCATATATTATCGTTCAAACTTTAAGTCCTAATATCGTATGTTGGAGGTTGCGGGGAAGCAAGTCGTATTATATTTAATGGACTTGTGTCGTTTAAGAATGGCGACATTAATTCTTCAAGTTCGCTCAAAGATGATATGCGAACGGCCGCGTTTCGCGCCGTTTTCATTGTCGGCTGACCTTTGAGATACCACGCTAGGTGTTTTCTGAAAGTTACCAAACCATTTTCGCCGTATTGTTGAATATGATGTTTTGCGTGCTTTATTATTATCTCCGCATGATCCTCTATCGTTGGTATTGTTTTGATTCGTCCTTCATTGAGTAACTCCGTCGTTTGCGCGAAAATCCACGGGTTTCCGAGCGCCCCACGAGCGATGACAATGCCGTCAGCGCCGGTTATTTCAAGCGCCAGTTTCGCGTCGTTCGCCGTAAAAACATCGCCGT
>CAYIOW010000012.1:0-25974 GCA_964365275.1 uncultured Gammaproteobacteria bacterium | reverse complement strand
GAAAGGGCTTTTTTTGGCGAAAAGGAAAAGGATTTATCTGTTAAAAAATCAAGCGTTGTATATCGTTCCTCACTAGGATATCTAACACGCTCACAAACGAGCAGGCGTTGTATATTAACGACACTCAAGAAGAGCTCGTTGGACAATCATAGTTTATGCTACAATTGATTCCTATGAAAGAACCTACAAATGGTCAACTGGCAAAAGCCATTAAAAGCGTTCAAGGAACAGTTGATAAACTCGCTCGTACAATGGCAGAATACGCCGATAGCACTGGCGGAGTTCTTAACGATTTATCAAAGGGCCAACAGAAACTTCAAAGCGAGGTTTCAGACCTCAAACAAGGTCAACAGAAACTTCAAAGCGAGGTTTCAGACCTCAAACAAGGTCAACAGAAACTTCAAAGCGAGTTTTCGGATTTATCCATAACTTTTTCTCGTTTTGTAACAAAACAGGACCTGAACGACGCCATCGCTCTCGTAAAAAACGATATAATGCGTCCGGTACATACGCACGATGATATGATATATGCGGTAATTGATGTTTTGAAGAAAAATAAAACCATAACTCAAAAACAAGCTGCAAATATTCTTTCCTTTGACTTCCGTCGCGCATAACTGCCTCGTATGATAGAAGTTGAACGAAAGTTTCGGCTCACACCGAAGGTAAAGGAGAAAATTATTGAAGAAGCAAAGTTTGTTGAAGTAAGAAAAATTCACGACATTTATTGGGATACGAGTGACTGGAAACTTACACTTGAATGTTTTTGGTTGCGTTTTAGAGACGGCAGGTTTGAATTGAAAGTGCCGATGCACGAAGATGGATTGAAGTTAGGAGAACATTTCAGCGAGCTGGAAGATGATTCAAGCATCGCGAAAGAGCTTGGGTTGCCAACCGACATCACACTGAAAGTCGCGCTTGAAACGCACGGATACTCCCCTTTCATAGAAATATTCACAACCCGAACAGCATACAGTTTGGGCGAGTTCACTTTTGATTTTGACGAAGGACGAAATGAACACGGAGATGAATACGCTCTTCTTGAAATTGAACGAATGGTTGAAAAAGAGTCGGAAATGAAAGGCGCGATAGATGATATTGAGAAAATAGCAAATACCTTCGGCGTTCCAGACGAACATATCTACGGTAAAATCGGGCATTTTCTGAAACTGCGAAGTCCGGAACATTTTGCCGCACTTATCGCTTCCGGCGCTATTCGTGAAGTCAGGTCGTGATATACTTGCGCTATATGGACGAAGAAAAACGCCAGGAGGCGCAGGAGCAGATTGACCCGAGATTCGGCGAATTGAAGATGATGTGGACAATGCCGGAATACCATACTCACGACCGCGGAATATGGTGGTATATCGGCTTCGTGATTTTGGGCATCGGTTTGATATTATCAGCCGTGTTCACGGCCAATTACGCCTTTGCCGTCATAATAGTGCTTATTTGGCTTCTGATGATTTTGGAACATTACAGAAACCCGGAAGATGTGCCGGTAGTTCTGCTTTCAACAGGCGTCGCTGTCGGAAATCATTTTCACGAATGGAAAGATGTGCGCGATTTTTCAATCGCTTACAAACCGCCGGAAGTTCAAAAATTGTACATTGATTTTCACAAATTGCGACACCCGCTTATGAGCGTTGACATCCCGGATAATATAGACCCGAATGAGATTAGAGCCGTTCTAAAACAATTCGTCAAGGAGAACCTTGAACGCGATGAAGAGATTTTTGCGGATTATGTAAGACGGCTGTACAAATTATAAACCAAAGAGTACAGTTCCGCCGCATACGCATCCGTTCACATATATTTCCTGCACCCGTAGCTCAGCTGGATAGAGCGTCAGCTTGCGGAGCTGAAGGCCGCATGTTCAAGTCATGCCGGGTGCGCCAGAATAAAATCCCATATTTTTATGGGATTTTATTTTACAGAAAAAAAGCCAGAGAGTGCCAGGACAGAAAAATACCATCTTCCTTGTTCCTGCTTGGCGGTTGTCAGCACCCATACGCGTCGTCGCCGACTTCCCGACCGCATTGTCGGTGGAAGGTCGGCTACCGCCGCATGGGTGTAACATCCGTCAAACGGAACTCGGAAGGTGGTATTTTTCTGTTTACGCAGAAGCGATTAATGACCTCGAAGCAAAGCAAAACCCCACACGCGTTCGGCGCCGGCTTCTTTCAATATTTTTGCGGCGGCGTTCATCGTGGTTCCTGTCGTGTACACATCATCAACCAAAATAATATCGCGCGGTATCGGTCGATTTACGGCGAAAACATCCGAAAAATCTCTCGCCGCCCGTTCTTTTACATCGTTAATTTCAGCTTGCGGTCTGCGTTGATATCGTTTTCGCGCAAGTATGCGGTTACCAACCGGATATTTAAGCGCCGATGAAAGAATTTCAGACAGAACAACCGACTGGTCAAATCCCCGTTCTCGCGCTTTTCGCGGATGAAGAGCCGTCGGAACTATCGTCCAAACACCGTTTGGAAAATGTCCGGCGGAGCGATTAACCCAAATATCAACAATGCGACAAAACGATTTCTCGGTTTCTCGGACTAATTGATATTTCCACATTTTTGTCAGCGCCTGAATTTCAGGATTAGCGTACCAGGCGGCCGCTACAATTCCGTCCAAATGCGTTCCGTGTTTGCCGCGATGTGTGCCACAACGGGCACCATATGCCGTTTCTCTTTCGCAATACGGGCAGTGTTGAACAAGTCGCGGCACCCAGTGCGATTCGCATTCAAGACACCATAAAGTCCCCTCTTCCCCGCACCCGACGCAAAGAAGCGGGAACACTAAATCTCTCCCGCCAAGCAATATTTTCTTTAAAGCCAGGAGAACGCCGAGACCTTCCACAAATTATTTTGCTTTTCAACCGTCACACTCGCTTTCTTGTATTCAATCTTTGGCGCGGAGCGGTCAACCGCGAACGCTTCTTTTTGCGCCGATATTTCAAATACGATTAAACCGGTCGTTTCCGAACCGGATTTTATCGTCTGCGAAAGCACGCGAGTCGTTTCTCCGCGGTATTCGTTCGCCGTTTCGGCCGTTTTCTTCAGCGACGAATAAAACGCCGCCGTTGAAATTTCTTTTATGTCCGAAAAATTCTCATACGGCGTATCCGTGGACCATGTTCCAAACCTCTCCGTAAAATCTCTCGCCACCGCCTGCGCTCCGGCGATTCCCGGCGTTACGGGAGTAATAACGGTTGGCGAAACCACCGGAATCTCGCGAACCTCCTGCGACGGTTTAGGCGCCGGCGGAGCCACCGGTGTTTGTCCTTTTCCGCGAAACAGAAACCACAAGAATAACAAGAGCAAAATTACAAACACGACGATTACCGCCAGAAGAATTTTGCGACGAGTTTCAATGGATAACATAACTGGGTATATAGTACATAGTATATGGTATTTGGATAGATAACCAGTCGTTAGAATTAAATGCGACGGAATCTGATTACGACTTTAAGGTACCGATTAACTCTTCTCCTTTATCAGATACCTCTTCCTCAATTTTTTCTTTCAGCGCATTTTCGTCGCGCACTCCGGCTTTCTCCGCCTGCTCAACCGCCAGCTTTTCTTCAAACGCCCGTCTCTCCCGTTCAAGCTCCAAGAGTTGTTCGGGATTCGTTGTAACAAGCCGGTCTTCAGCGTAACTCGCGACAATTTGAATCGCGGCATGTTTGGCTCCCGCAAAAAATATTCCCTGTCCGACTCCCGACTCCAATAACAGATATTTCTCCGCATCCGTCAAATTGAATGTTTTTTGAATCAGGTCAACCGCCGCCGGCGATTGTTTCAACAGAAGTTGCATGCTTGAGTTCGTAACAATCGCTTGACCGTAGGAAGAAGTCAGAAAGTCGTTGACATCCTGCGTGATTGTCGTAACACCAAGATAATATTTTCTGGCGCGCTTCACGAGAGCGAAGATGAATTTCGCCGAATCCTCGTTCGCCATAAGCCACCACGCTTCGTCAACCGCCAAGATGCGCTTCTTCCTTTCGGAACGCACGACATTCCAGATATAGCTTATTATGTTGTAAATTGCCATGGGACGCAGTTCGTCTTCCAAATCGCGCACTGAAAACACAACTAGCTGATTTTTCGTTTCAACCGTTGTAGGCGAATTGAACAAACCGGCAAAGGTTCCTTCGGTATATTTTCTGATACGCTCAACCAGCTGTTCACCGCCAGTCATTCCTTCCAGAGTGTCCTGCAAATCCTTCATCGTCGGCGGAGTAACTTTTGACAGGTCGGCATCCGGCGTAATGTCCTGCTTCGCATACGCCTCCAAAATTGCCCTGTCTAAAATTGCATCTTCTTCAGGCGTAAAACCGAGCACTCCGGCTTTTCCCTGCGGAATACCTATCATTATTTTCAAAAGCCCCTTCACGGTAATTACGGCGGAACGGATAATATCTTCAACCGAAGCGTCCGAAGTTGTCGCGCGCGGCAAATCAAACGGATTAATTTTGCTTTCAGACGCCAGGGACACATTCACATAGGTTCCGCCAACGGCGTCCGAAAGCGACTTATATTCCATTTCCGGGTCAATGACTATGACGTCAGTGCCAAGCATCATGCTTCTGATTATTTCCAATTTGATTGCATAGCTTTTTCCGGCTCCGGAGGTGGCGAATACGACACTGTTGGCGTTTTGCAAACTGAAACGGTCAAATAAAATCAGAGAATTGTTATGCCTGTTTATTCCGTACAAAATACCGTTGTCCGATGAGAGCTCCGAAGAAATGAACGGGAAGCTGGACGCAATCGGGCTCGTGCTCATGTTGAATGTAATCTGCAATTCGTCGTTCGCGAGCGGCATCGTGGAATTGAAGCCCTGTTCAGTTTGATAATATCCCTTTTTGCTGTGCATCAATTTTCCTCCGAACAACGAATCAATGTCGTCAGACACGCGGTCCAGCTCCTCTTTGCTTTTCGCATAAGCCGTAACATAAAACGCAAACTGGAAAAAGTGTTCAATCCCCTGCGTAAGGTCGTCGCGCAATTGTTCCATATCGCGCAAAGCGGTCTCGCGAAGCGGGTCGCGCGGTTTCCCTTTCTCGCGGTCAAGCGACAACTGCGCTTCAACTTCGCCGACTTTCTTTTTCAACTGTTTCAAAATCACATCCGGCTCAATCGGATAAAAGTACATCGCGATATCAAGCGTCCAGTTAAAATTGATAATCGGCGCCGCCCATCCGACTCCGACATATCGCGGATAACCGACCACAAAAATCGTCCGAACGAAAGCGTCTCCAAGTTTCAAATAACTCGGGTTGACTTCAAAAGCCGAAGGAGCAATCAGGTCGCGAATTGAAATAACGCCGCGCTGATACACTCTTTCTTCTTCAAGCATCCTCTTCAGCGACTCTCGCTCTTGTTTTTTCGCGTCAATTTTTGCGGGCGCGCTCACGCCTTCTTTCGGCGCAACCGAAATCTCCGGCTCATCATTCTTTTGCCGTTCAAACTGCTCAATGTTTTTTTCAAAAGCCATACTTGGTTTCCACCTGAAGTTCTTGAATATCTCTCATCGGCTGACTCGCCGATGTTTCCGGGTTATAGGCATCGTACAAAAGTTCAATCAAACCTTGCGTGTCCAAACGAATGCCGGAAAGTCCCATACTGGAAAGCCCGCCGATAACATGGCTTGTTCTTTGGTTCATCTCCTCTTTTCTCCTCGCCAGCGATTTTTCGTCCAATGTGATTCTAATGAGTGGCATTATCACTTCCTTAAATCGTTCCCAAAATCCTTTTTTCTGCGAAGCACCGGGGTCGTACGGGATGACGAGATAAAACCGTTTGCTCATTATTTCACCGTCGCCGACTATTTGTTGGACGAACTGGATGTAGTCGTTCATCTGTCCGCGCAGGAGCTCGTTCTTCAGATTCTCTTCCGCTTCTTTCATCCGCTTCACATAATCGTCTATGTTCATCTTGCGCGATTGAACGATAATTTGAATCGGATGGTCAAGACCGTTCAAAAATTGCGTATATCCCTGGATAATCGCCTGTTGTTCGTCTTCCGATTTCAAAGCAAAATTAATTGAAGAGACGAGCACAACGGCGCGAACCGAACCATCCTTCAAAATTACAAGGTCGTCTCTGACTTCAGCTACATCCAGAAACCTCTGCGTTGCCGGCGCCTTCGGTTGTTGAGGTTTGTTCGCCATATTAAAGCGCGCTGTTTTCTCTCGCATCGTCGGGCATAAAAACCCCGCCAGTGTTTACAACGAGCGATAAATCGCGAAGACGAGAGCCGGATAAAGATGGTTTTTCAAGCGACATCGGCGGCGGCGGGGCGGATTTTTTCAGAATTTTTGCGCGAAGTTCCGCGTCTGAACGGTGTTTACTCCAAACCCGTCTTGCCGGACGGCGCAATGTTTGGATAAAATTAATCAGGAAATAGTGAAACGGCTGACCATTTATCCTTACGAATGCGATAACGACGGCGGCGATAAACAAAGGAACCGTGATTGAGAGATAAAGCGAAAAATCAAATATTTTGTAAAGTATCGCGTCAAACAATGATACCGCCATCAGAATACAAAACTGCCGGACCGTAATCGGCCCGATTATTTTACTTTCAACATCCAGAAATTGCGGCACAACGAATTGTTGCGGCATATTTTGATTATATCACGAACCCGAAGAACGCAGAGACGAATGGAACTCGCGCAAAGCGGCCATCTCTTCAATTTTCAATCCCTGCGGATTTTTTGCGGGGTCTTCAAGCACCTTTTCAACCTTTATACCGTCTTTCAGAGCAAGGGCGAGAAGCCGTCTGTATTCTGAAACAAGCGGCGACATTCGCCACGCCGCCGCCCCGCGGATATACAGTCCTGGGTCCTGTTTCGCCAGATTTCCTAAATCGTCCGCAATGCTTGAAATCGCGTTTTGAATAGCGCCGGGAATCCTCCTGAAATCATCAAGCGTCATTGCGGCAAGTTCTTCAATCGGACCGGATAGCCGTCTCGGAGGCACGACATCCATAACCGGCGTTTTTCCAGACGGCGTTTTTTCCAAAACCACGCTCGCTTCGGACATGGATGGCGGCGTTTTTGTTTTTGTCATGTTATCTTGCTCTGCCGGTACGGTTGTCGGTTTTACACTCGTAATATTTGTCCTATCGGTCTCATCGGACTTATTTGTCCCATATGCTTCCTGACGCATTGTAACGAATGCTTGTTTTTCTTCATGCGCTTTTTGAGCGGCGACCTCGTTCTTCGCGCGCATTTCCGCTTCCACGGCTTCAATGATTCGTTCCGCCGCCTTTTCTTCAAAACCCAAACCACCATAAGCAATCGCGCGAGTCAATGCCGTTTTAAAATCATCCGGCTTGCGCACGCCAGACAATCGCGCGCCGACCAAAACTCGGAATCTTTTTTGAAGTTCGCTCGAAGCGAATGTCAAAGACAGCTTCCGCACAACTTCGTCAATTTTCGGATTTTCAATACTGCTCGGCGCTTTTTGGCCGGTATTTTTCAGCGATTGAACTATATTTGTTTCGGCGACGTCTGCTTTTACAAGAGTATCAAGTTTCGTTCGCGCTTCATCTTTCTCTTCAACAATCATCGGAGGCGGCGGGGCGATTTCATGCGAAGGGTCCAGCGGTTTTTCGCCTTTGTGAATCGGCTCCGCTTTGTCCAGCGTTTCGTCAAACTTCCGAACGACATCAATTATCTCCGTTTTGTTATTCCTCAATTCTTCAATTCCTAAATTCTTCAATTTCACCTTCTCGCCATTCCCCGCTTTCCCGCTTCTTAAAAACTCCTCCTGTTTCTCACGCGTTTGTTTTGCCGTTTGCCCGGCGGAATCCACGGCAATGACATTGACAACAGTAGAATTGCCGCCAACAGCGGAATACAAACGAAACGCGGTTGCTTCCAAATAACTGTCAAGCGGCAAAAATCTTTTTTCAAGTAAATCCGCTATTATTTTCCTAGCCAATATCTGGTCGTAACCCAATCGCGCGCGAATAATATTCTCCAACTTATCCAACGGTTCATATCCAAACAGTATTTCCTGCTGAATCGTGTCCAACTCGTCAACGGCGTTTTGAGACAAACCATATCGTTCCGCGATTTCTTTTATGTCTTCAAGCCCGCGCTCCAAAAAAAACTCCTTCACCGCAGGCGGCAGAAATCTGTACAGAAATGGATGCGTGTCGTTTTGCATTTCCTCTGCGAAGTTTTACCAGTCAAGCTGTGGCCCTACGCGCCGCGTGTAGTGGTCAAGCGCCTTTTCCAAATTCCCCTTGACCTCGGCGGGAACTCTTACGACACCCCTGTTAATATTCGCCAGATGTTGTTCCATCGTCCTACCTATCGTTTCCGCTATCTCTCTGTTTATTCCTTCCATGTCGGAGCCCTGCGAATTTTCAAAACGCGTCAAGAGTTCGTTAAGCGATTTTTGGCTTTGTCCCTCCGCAATTTCGCGCGCCATTTGGTTGTTTCCGTTATTCGCCTCTATGTCGCTCTCAAGATGCAAAACCAGGGTCGGATTTGCGGCGACGGCGACGCTGAATTCGCGCGCCTTTTCCGGAGAAGCAAACGCGCGCGCTCCTGAATCATAGTTGTATTGTCTCGCATCGTCTCTTATGTGGGTAACATTATTTCTTGCCGCCGTGAGCGCTCCGCCGGTAATTGCGCCAGAAGCGATTTCCCCTTCCACTGCCACGGTAGCGTCATCCAATACACCGACCACAACACGCGCCCTGTCGCCCTCAACCGATGTATTTCCGGCATCCGCAGTCCTGCGAAGCCGTTCAATTGACGAAGTTCCGTTTGACGACTTTATCGCCTGTTGCAATAGCGATGAAATATCGTTTTGCGTTACTCCCGTCCTGTTCAAATCAACCGTGTCAAGCGCCTCCAATCTCACGCCACCGGCTTTCAGCGTTCCATTCAGCGTACCTGAAATTTCCGCACTCTTCATTCGGTGATAATTTTCATTCGCATCAACTCTTGATTTGTTAACGGTGTCGCTCAAATCTAAATGTCTGGTAGCGTCTCTCTCCGCCTGAACGCGCTTAAACTCATTCTCGTCTTCTACACGATTCGCCGCCGTAGTATCAATAAGTTTCAGCTGTGCAGTAGTATATCCTCCGCGCCGTCGCTTAATGTCTTTCTTTTCTTCGTCTGTTCCTGTTCCGTCGTCTATAAGAGTTGCCTTATAATTTTTTGCGTTCGTTGCTCCGGTGTTAAACAACGCCTGTCTAAACTCCGCGCTTTCAAAGTTGTTTTCACTGATATTGCGTTTCTCTCCGTCTGTCATCTTATCCCACTCGCTTGCCATCGCCTCCGGCGTGCCGTGCTTCCACGCAAGGTTTCTCTTGAGCATCGCATCAATCTTTTCCGTGCCCTTCTCGTCTCCAATGTCTTTCTTATACTGCTGAACATCCGCAAGCATTTTGCGTCCGGCGGCGGGGTCTCGTCGCATAAAGTCGGCAAATTTCTTTTCATCAGAAACAACGCTGTCGCGCAAGTGCGCAACATTTGCCTGCACCTGTTCGCTCTTACTGCTCTTATTGTCCGCCATATACTTCTCAATTTGCGCATCTGACATCGTGTCCAAACCGGTAGCTCTCGCCTTCTCCGCCAATTGCGCGCGAATCGCCTTTTCTTTTTCGGTTTCACCAATAACCTTCCCGGCCGCGCCTCCAGCCGCCCATAAGCCGGCTCTCTGAATAGCGCCGCCAACGCCTCCTCGCGCAATTGCTTCAACGCGCTTTTGTTCAAAGTACTTGCGCGAATCCGCGCGCCAGTCCTTCGTTGTTCCGCGCCAGCGGTCAGCCGCCAATTCAACACCTCCCTTATATCCGGCTCTAAGCGGTTCAGCGACTGTCTTTCTCCCAACCCATGCTCCGGCCGCCGCAGTTGCCGCAAAGGGCGCCGCCGCCGCCGCTTTCGCCAACGCTGTTCCTTTGCTCGCCGCCATCGCCGCAAGCCCCCCCATAGCCGAAGCGCTTTTTGACGCTTCCTGCAGTCCTATCATCAAAAGAGCAATTGCTATAATGAATCCGGTGAAGTTTTCCAATGTGAATGCCGTCGATAGAATAGGCGAAGCTACCGGAATAGTTCCGCTCCCAAAATTAAATCCTTCCGTCAATTTTCCAGCGCCGGAAGCCGCCGCCAAAGCGAGCCAGATAAAGAATGTAAGTAATGGACCAACCATCACTGCCGCCGTAAGCTTGCTCCAGAACTCTCCGTATGCGCTTCCGGCGGGGCCGAGCACGCCTTTCGCCGCCGCTCCGAAAAACGCCAAAGGAGATAAAACAATTAGCACCCATAAAACAACGATTCGCCAAGCCAAAATCGCAGTAAGAGTCAGGATTATAACAAATATTACAAGCGCCATTGAAAGAATAAACAGAGAAGTTATAAACAAGTTAGTTCCGCCGGTTGCGATTTCTTTATTTGGATTTAACTGTTCCAATGTGTCTATACTCATCATTGACATAAAATTGCCCGCGCCGACCTGCTGAATGGCGTTTACGAAACCGGTCATTATAACCTGCCCGATATCAATAAAGAATCCGACTATCATCTTGCTGAAGTTCACCGCTATCGCCGCAATCGCCAAAGTCGGAATCTGTTGTTTCCAGTTCGCGCGGGAAATTCCGAACATCGTCATAAACGCAATAACAAGGAGAACGGCGATGAAACCGGTGTTCACGATATCCCGCACCACAACCCAGCCGGTGGTTACGACAGGATGATTAATGAAGTTGTCGTATTGCATTATCGGAACCATCAGAGATTCCATTAACATAAACACAAGCGACATCACCGTTCGTGAAACCCAAAGCACTAATTGCGCGAGCGTTGACAATATTGCGTCCATAGTGCGGCAAGTATATCACAGGACTTACATATTTGGATGATATGCGCAGTGCTGGACCGAGGAAAACTCGGAGGCGTATTGAGCCATACGATGACGAGTTTTCCGAGGGAAGCACAAGTCCGCCTTAGGCGGACAAGCATATCGCCAAATGCGTAAGTTCTATATCAAAAACTTGGCGCGACAGGGAGTAGCCCAATCGCGCCGAAGTCAGGAAGTTGTTTCTACGGAACCGAGAGGCGGGCATTGCACCCGCCGACCCCGTTTGAGACAGGGAAGACCAGGGCGGAAGAACCGCCAACGGTCATGGTGCCGTATACGGTGAGCGCCGCGCCCGTGTTGGAGCAAATCCACCATGGGACATTGGGCGCGTTGATGGCGCTGAAGACGCCGTTCACCGTGAGGATATCGCCGGAGTCGGCACTTACATCCCCGCAGAGGGAGGCGAATGAACCGCCGTCCGCCGCGATTGTCTGCCAGCCCGCCGGCCATTCCACCCAGAGTTCCCCGTCTTGCGGGTTCTGGAGACCGACTGGATACCAGCACAGCTCCACGGTTCCCGCAGGAGGCGGACTCGTGTCGTCATCGTCGCCGGCCGGAGTCGTATCGTCATCGCCGATAGGCGTGGTGTCGTCATCCCCCGGCGGCGTTGAATCATCGTCGCCCTGCGGAGGAGTCGTGTCGTCATCGTCGCTCGCGGTATCGTCGTCATCCGACGGCTCTTCGTCTTCGCAGGCCGGCGAATTCCAGCAATCCTGGTCTTCGCAGTCAAAGTATTCGTCGGCATCGTTGTCCGCGCCGTCCGAGCACCCGAACGAGTAGTTACTCTCGTTCATTCCGGCGTTCGGCGTTGAGTCGTCATCAGCGACATCGTCGTCATCCGGCGATTCATCATCGTCCGCCACATCGTCATCGCCTTCCCATTCGTCGCCACCCGTATTGGATTCGCGGTCAGGCAACTGGCTTTCAAACCAGTGTCCGTCCGAGAGACCGCAGGTGTAGGCCTCGGTAGAATACGGAAGAGCGATTCCGGGGTTGCCGGTCAGGTCCACCGAGAACACATTGAACGGAATGGAGCGGCTTGAAGTGGCGTTCACCGCGGCGTCCCCTTCGTGCAACCCGATGTGCACATGCGCCCCACTGCAGGCGCCGGTGCATCCGGCGAGCCCGATGAAGGCGCCTTCGTTCACCCACTGACCTTCTTGCACGGCCACGCTTCCAGCCACCATGTGCCCGAGAACCACGAAGGTTCCGTCACCGCGGTCCACATTCACATGCGTACCGAATCCGGTGGCGTATTCGTGAACGAACACCGTGCCGGCAACCGGGGTTGCCACTTCGGACGCGGGCTCCGGCGGGTTCGGGGTGTCAAAGTCCAGGTCATACTCCGTGGACCGGAAGTGGTGCGAGTAGCTCCCGTGAGCGCCTTGCGTACACTTCCATGTGGTTCCCGCGTTGAATGGCATGTGGACGGTGGGATGCCCGCCATAGGTGGGTCCTCCCATGTCGCTTGATGCGGGCTCCGTGTCCTCTTCGCACGAGGACATCGTGATGACCATGACACCGAGCCGCACGAAACGCCAGAATCGGTTGGTTTCCATTACTCGTTCTCCTCTTCTTCCGTGTAGGGACAGGGGTCCCGGTTGACATCCGTTGAGCTGGGACCGAGTTGTTCGTCCAGCCCAAGGACGCTTTTCACCGTTTCGTACATCTCCGCCTTTGAGAGGTCGGAAATGTGGTTGTCGCGAATGATTCGCACCATCGCGAGGTCATCCACGGCTTCCTCTTCACTTTCCTCTTCACCTTCCTCTTCCCAGAACGCCATCACTCGCGCTTCTCTGCCGTAACCGACAGGGTATCCGGCGCAGACGAAGTCACCTTCTTCCACGCCGATGCCGCCGAAGCCGTCCAACACGAGCCGCGCCGGCTCGCGGAAATGCATAAGTTCCAGCCCTCCATCCCACACCTGCGCGACCTTCGCGTGATTGGGAGCGAGGATTGGGACTTCCACATTGTTCACCACCGTCACGGCATAAGAACGGACATCGGCAACACCGACCGTCACATTCTTTGAGAACGGTATCGTGAACAGCGCCTCTCGCGGCGCGCCATCCGTCTGCTCGCCGCAACCCCACATGGGCAGTGCGAGCACAAGCATGAACAGGCACACGAATTTTCGCATTGGTATTTCTCCAAAGTTGTAGAGACCACTGCCGATTGCTTATAGGACCAATATAAACTGATGGATTTTCGTTGCGCGGGCTGTCCGGCTCGCGAGGCGTGCTTGTCCTGTACGACGAGCGAGCGGACGGGTGCCCGCAAGACGAAAAGACGCAGTTTTATGGGTTCTATTCCGACTGTCCAGAATTAGACCGTCGCCCCGAAGGATGTAGCCCCTCCGTGCCAACTCCTCCGCGGGCAAGGGTCCAAGATTGCGCAAGCCCGTGAAGTATTCGGGCTTCTCCTCCTCTTACACATCTTATTTGACCACTTGTTCGCCACGCGCATCGCGCCAGTCAGTTTTCATCCCCACCCCCTCGTCCGCCCCATCCGCGGAGGGACGGCGAGAGAAAACCGGCAGGTCGTTTTGCGTACCGACACGCATAGTTCATCACGGATTTTTTCATCGCGTAAGAGGCAAACTGTGCAAAAACCCTATGTTTTCGCGACGAACTTTCTGACAAACTTTTCCACATATTTTCCAACCCAACTCTATTCCTGCACAAAAACAAAAAATCCGCTGTGGATAACACGGCGAATTTTTGTCAAAGGTGATGGACAAAGTTTTAGTCGTCTTGTGTAGTAAAATGGTGCTATACTGTCGTAGAAGGAGTGCGTCATGCAAGAATGGCTACGCTGGTCACACGAAGTATCCGCCACCTGTGCCTACCTTACAACTGTCTTCGTTTTTGCTGTCTGCTCGTGGATCTGGTTTTCGCAACCAGAAGCGCACCGCTCTTCGCTGAAACAGGTTGCGACCGTTTACATACTCGCATTAGTTAGCACCTACTGCCTTTCTAGCTACATGATGTTTGGACGGATTGTTCAAATATTCGGCCGTGAAGGTGCAATGGTGCGTGGGTGTTGGAGCAATGGCACTATAATCGGATTCAACTCTGTATTGCTGTTTATGGTTATAAGAGACCGCAAGATGAAAAACAAAGACACCTCTTCTATGCCCTGAGCAACACGCCGGGGTATTTTTTATGCAAACGCCGTGGCCCCTAGATGAGGACTAGCACTATCAATCTAATCGGTTGCACATCTGTACATCGGGAACAGCTCCTTCAAAATACCGCTCTTAAACTGACTGTCTATGAGATTCTCACACTGCTCGTGTGTAAGATTAAGGTGGTGTGCTTTTTCATATAATGCCAGGTGCAACACCTCATGAACGATCGTCTCCATAACATGAGAGATGTCTGCATCGACAATGTTAATAAATATCTTGTTCGGAGTTTTAAAGTAGCCGTATGGGCCAAGTGTCGTGAGATAGCAAGCGTATTTAGATCTGACACGCACACCGTGTTTAAGCGCAACCTCTTTCACACCATTAATTACTTGTGTATCTGTTTCTTGCCACGCACACTCAACCTCACGCGCACGAGCACTAAAAGTGACACCTGTGAGTTCTTTCTCAACCACAGCACGCATTACTTCCATAGACATATCGGATGCAAACGGAAAACGAAAATAGGACACGGAGTTTCGCTGCTGATTAAAGAATTTTATTATTGTAGACAACTCCCGAACACATTGTTCTGCATCTAAATAAAGTGCGATATTCATAAATATTTTTACAAAATCGCGAGTATGACCAGCCCGGCCACACCCGCAAAGAATCAGCAGACCAGCGTGACCACTTCCGCTAGCTCATCAACCGCCAGCAAGTGCGTATTTCTCGTCTCGCTGCGTGACAAGATCTCTGCCACTGACGAAGTGCCATCTATCCCGAGAAGTAGCGCTTTTGCTCGGTCGTTCAGTGTCACTAGACCGCGTCCCTCTACCATACAAACATGATGTCCTGGTTCTTCCTCGCGGATACGATATCGCCGAACTGGTTTTGGTGTGGATAAAGGGGTCAGACCCCTATGAGTATAGCGATTTATTTTTCTTCACTTCTTCGATTATTTCATCCGTCAGTTCAGCGATATCCCAAACAGAACGACGATAGTATTTACGACGGAGACGAGAGACGACTTTGGCGTGTTCAGGATAACTGATAGATTTTTGATGGAATAGTTGAAGCCATGTTGGTGAGTTCTGAACGATGGAGTTAAAAATTTCAGAAACATGCCAGACAAAATAATTGTTGGTAGGTTTACGATATTTCGGATAATGAGAATAAAAATAATAGTAGAACATGAAATGTAGCAACTCGTGCGCGACAACAACCGGAATATATTTCGGCGCGCGATGTTTGAAAGGTATTAGGAATATTTTATCTTCAAGAAACCTTGGATACATTCCCCAAATAGTTCCGTATGCTATATATTTCCCCTTCGGCCACGGACGATGGTTGAATAGTCCGTCAACGAGAGAATAGTACTGTTGCGCAATTTTTTCCCAATGTTTTTTGTTGACAGCAAGAGCCAGTAACATTCCTTCGCGCTTTGCCATATACTCCTTGTGAATAAACTGTCGCAACGCCTTCTTATTTTTGATTATTCCATCTTCAAGCAGTTCCTTCAGCTCCGGGTACTTATCATACGTCGCCCACTGTAAACTCCTGCCATCATCATATTTTGAGTCTTTCGCGAAAGCGCAAACAGTATCAAAATCCCGTTTTTCACTAATCTTAAATTTTACTATTGGAGATAATTTCATAAAAAATAGAGACAGAAGCGAATCTCATGTCTCCAGTATAGCAGGCATAGAAAAGTTAATAGTTAAGACCTGACCCCAAACAGCACAGGGTTTGGTCGCATAATCTGCGCAATTTTTTGCTCAATAGATTTTCGATCCATCATAGAAATATCTCGTAAATTCTTAAACGAAATAACGGTATCACAACTACCTAGAAGTTCAACCATTGGGTCGGCTCACACCAATGCCGTTACAAGAAAGGGTTTCCTCTCACTCACTATGGATAACCACCCCTTGACAGATGCATATGGCACTGTCGTTCAGCGTCACAAGACCGCGCCCTTCAACCATACATAGGTAGCGTCCAGGCTCCTCTTCACGAATACGATACCGCCGCACCGGCTTCGGTACATAGAGTGAGCCGTTTCCCTCCAAAACAGATGGTGACCGTTTTCAGTCTAACAAATTTAAGATTCAAGGCATGACAACATTTTTTACAACTTAAAAGTGTGTAAACAAAATTCCTCTAATAATTGCCGTGGGACACGAAGCAAATCTTTTAGCGAGATGGTATTCATTCTCACAAATGAATGTATGATTTGCCTACCTAAAAAATACCCAGCACGATATTTAAAAATATTCATTGGGTCATTTGCATAAAAAAGATCTAATGCTGACCCATCCGTATCTCTCCAGTGTGTACGAACAAATGTAAGTAATCGTGGCATCTTGCGTGTACAAGAATCCACCCATTTCTTCTTGTCAGCCGACTCAACATAATCCGCCCACAATGCGTCCTCGGGAAGAAAATGCATTACTTGCTCAGTAATATATGTAGCGATACCCTCCGTGATAATTTGTCTCCCGATATGGTTTTTTTCTTCCCGAGAGTTAAAAAAGAAATCGGGATTCGCGAGATAATGTAAACCGTGACCGATTTCGTGCGCGAAAAACACATCCATTTGCTTCTTACTTGCATAAGACTCAAGCGCGAGCCATACCAGCACACTATGCTCCATCAGCAAAGCGTGACCATTACTCGTTCCCTGTCCAACCATGAGTGCAACCGTAATACAGTCCAAAGGCAATCCCGTCTCATGAAATCGTTTCTCAATATTCGGTAAACGAGATAAGGCAAGATTCCTCAAGTATTGTATTCGCGATACGGGATATGCCTGGATTATACAACTATTAGGTTTCCCCCAATACCGAAAATAATGCTCGAACAATGCCGTCATTTTTTGTTGGTCTTTTAGAACTGTTAAATCTATTATTTTCATAAAATACGACCTCGGCCCGTGTGAACCACGAACCGAGGCAGAGGACACGCTCAGGCCACCATCTGCACCGCGGTGTCTCCGGTCAAGGAACCGAAGCCATTGAAACGGTACCAGAGCTCCGTGGAGAGAAGCGCCGAGGCGAGGAACAGGGCGTGGAAGCCGTTCCATCCCGTGTAGAGCTCTGCGAAGGCAGGACGGATGTTGCCTACGCGATTCTCTTCCAGGACCATGCTGACCTCTCCTGTGTGTCGATGCAGACCATCGACCTCTTCAATCAGGCGGGTGGTGCGCATCCGCAGGTCAGCGACATGCTCATTGAACACGTCCAACATGCGATAGAAGCCACCGCCCTGCATGGCCTGTTGCGCCATGTTCCAGGCATCCTGGCTGACCATCTTGTTGTCCACGAACCGTTCACCGACCCACGAGAGGTTCACGGTCTTGAGCGACGGGAGATCTTCGTAGTGGCTGTCGTTCATCTGCTTCCGCAGGTCAGCGATGACGCCGGCCATGTCATCCAGCCGCGTGACAGATTCGCGCAGACGGCGGGAGATTGAACCGACATCACCGTCTCCATCTCCGTACTCGGAAAGGATGACATCCTCGAGCGCGACATTCGCCAGCTCCAGCTCCGCTTTGGCGAGCGAGAGAAAGCGCGACAGCCGCGTCGAGTTCTTGAGGTAGGCGCCACACGGTTGATGGTTGATGCCACCCATGATGGTTTCTCCAATCTATTGTAAAGCACTTGATTGTGCAATAACATTATAGCCAAATACAAAGAATTGGTCACCATCGTAACCTGTGGATAACCGCCTCTTGACAGATTGACAATGGTGTTTGCGTGTGCTATTTTAATTATGTAGGTGGAGAAGTCCATCACGGCGCAGAGGACCGGAATTTGCCGGTTTGAAGCGCAGCGCGACGCGCCCTCGGGCGTGGCAAAAGTCCAGGCGGTTCTCGCTTGGCATGCCGCCCCGGTTGGGGCAACAGGAGGTCATCATGACCAAGTCCCTGGCGGCGCTGCTCTGCGGCGCCCTGTTCTTTTCCCTCTCCCCCCTCACCGGGTGCAACGACCCCTCCCCCGCGGACGACGACTCCGTGGGTGGGGATGACGACACCTCGGCCGTCAACCTCCCCCCCGTGACCTTCACGGTCGTGGTGTCCATCAACGCAGGCCCCGAGCCGAGCGAGGATTGGACCTTGGAGGTTGAGGACGCGGAGGTGGACGGCTGGACCGCAACCGTCCCCGCGGACGGTCAGTCCCACGAGATCATCATCTCGTATGAGGGCTACCTCCACGCTCCCTGCGCTGTGAAGGTCGTAGACGAGGGCCGCACCCTCGTGACGGTGCAACACCACCCGGACTACGCCAACTTCTGGCCGGAAGTCGGCCACGGCGAGTTTCCTCTCCAGGATGGAGAGGAACTGGCTGTCCCGCTCAATGTGGATGCTGGCGGGGTGTGGTACTGCACCTTCGGGAACAGCGACCCGGAGGCCAATGAGGTGGATATGCTCTTCGGGGAGGTCGGAGCATACTTTTTCAGCGAGCTCGAAATGTCCGTCAGCGGACACGAGTTGGTTGGAAGAGCTGGTGAAGTGGTGTTTGAAGGAGTCATGGATGGGAGCCGTTCCGAGTGGAACGGAACTGCGCACGACGACTTCGACACCTGGAACCTCCACTGCGAGCGATAGCCACTCGTAGAACCGCTTGCGCCTGTGTCCAATGACTGGATGCGGGCGCGGTTTTTTTCGCTTCGTCAATCCGGATTAACGGTTATGTAGCCGTTATAGTTTACCCAAGGATTTATTGATTGATTTGTCGGTGTAGGTCGAAAATCAAAATTACATTCGTTCTCCTCAATAAAGCACCTCTCATCACTTGGATCCGTCCCGCAGACACCGGTGCAGTAACCCCAGTTGTCCAGAACATGGACGCGGGGCTGGAAGACGCAGGAGTTAGAATCTATTGTGCAGGGGGAGTTGGTTATTGTGTTGTCTCCGCTGACGCTGAATGAACAGGCGCGGTCGTTTTGGTTAATCCAATTCAACAAGCCAGAAGTACAGCGATAGTGGTGAGTGAATTGGAACGGACCTTCCTCGCAGGATTCCGCGGTCTTGCCCCATTCAACATTTTCAGGAGACGGATTACAGATCGGCTCCTGCGTAATCTGCGACAACCCGCGATGCGCCTTATAGTAGTTGTCATTCGTCGTGGAACCGGACTCGCTCCCGCGGCCCCAACGGTTTGAAGAATCGCCGCTTGTAGTCCACGAAATATCCATTCCATCTCCCCAATCCACCAAAATCTTCCGGAGCGGATACTGGTTCTGGTCCGCCCACGCGAAGAAACGCAAGTCCGCGCGGAAACTGCGGTCTGATTCAAAAGTATTTCCGGCGCTTCCGTTCACGCTAAACTGCCCCTCTTCCGCTTCCAGACAATTCTCCCCAATGCATACGCTGGACACCGCCGCAATCACAGGAGCAGTCGGCTCGCCGTCATCAGGACCGGTTCCCAATCCATCGTCCACTTGGCGTCTGTCCAATCCCGCATATTGCTGTCTTTCATAAAATCCAGTCGCAGTATCGGATGCTGACAGTTCTGTCGCATCATCAAATTGCCAACTCGAGTAAACTCTGGCAAAGAATTGCGCCAAACGCGTAATCGCGTCATCCGCAGGTTCATCCGTAATGATATCCGGCGAAATACTAATATTATCTCCGCTTCTGTCAAAACATTGCCCGGAAATGCAATAAACCGCTCTGCAATCTTCGTCGTCTTCGCACATTCTACTCCCGCCGCCAATTCCGATACAAACTCTGTTCCCTATGTTTGGATTTGGACCGGGATAGTTCGGAATTTCATCAACGGCTTGCTGACATATCGCATTCTCAATCGTCTGCCGTTCGCCATAATACGCCGTGCAATAATATCCTCCCTCTAGATTATCGTTGGTGCACAAACCAAGATGATCCGGAACCGTGCTGTCCGATGCATTGGACGGAGAAGTGTTACCGCACCAAACACTGCCCTCGCTTGGGTCTATCTGACCGCTATTGTTCGTATCATAACTGTTTAGCGAAATGTACGGGACATCACTCGTATTGCCGGCGCATCTGATATAACAGCCGTGAAGCGCGGTATCACAAGTTGCAGTACCGGCGCCGCTACACGGATTATCGTCGCTACAACTCTCGTCAGACCCGCTCGGCAAAGTGGCGCTGAAATATCCGTAACTTCTGGCATAATTTACATTTGGACTTGGATACGGGTAAGAAACCGCGCACGAATCGGGCGGAGCAATAACTACGGTTGAACTTGTTCCGTCGTAACACGCTGCAACATACAAAGGCGAAACATCTTGGACACCCTGCGGAACCACTCTATCATTTTGACTTGGTGTGGTTGGCAACAGAGAAAGAGTCGGAAGAACGCGCCCGGCATTTATCACCTGTGTCTGACCCGTATAGCGAAGATTCGGTTCAGTGGCGTCCACCGAATATGTAGCTGGCGGGGAAAGAAGGCGATTGGTATATGCCGCATTTCCTACCGTATTTCCTATGCCGAAATCATCTTCAACACTCGTATAGGCAACCTCCGAGCATCCTAGATAAAAGTTGTCGTTATTCGTATAGTCGCTGTACATTGAATTACTGAAAGAAATTAGCGGTCTATAATATTCCTCCGCAAAATCGCCGCCTCTCCACTTTATGCCTCGTTTCGCGCAATACTTGTAATCTTCAAGCCAATCGGAAAGCTGGTTCACAAGATACACATCATTGCCTCCAAAACCGCTCTGGAATATCGGACCGGCGGGAGGCGTACATTCCTCTCCCGTTGGAAATGCTTCCGAGTCCCCTTCGGAAATTGACCCAATCGGCACACAAATATACGGACAATCATTATCCGCCAAACCAGTGTCAACGCAATTATTAGTGAGATTCGGGTCATTACACGAACCTGCTACGGCAAAATACCCTCCCGGACACCCAACATTTTCCCAACACGAATCCCAGTCAATTTCATTACATACACCATTATCATAGGTATCGCCACTGGAATTAATATGTTCAGGATAATCGTCTTCAATCCCGCGCAGCGATTCTGCGCAGTGATTGCCGGCAGTATACTCATTCCCGATAATCGTTACTCCTGTTGTAAATAAATCAGCATACACATCCGTATCTACACAATACGCCGTGTTCGTAATCGGAAAACCCGCTTCGGTAAACTTATTGTATATGTCCGTACCGCCTTCAAGCCGGTCTACCGGAAGCCAAAGCAGGCAAGCATTCTTGTCTTTGTTGCCGAGAATGCTCATACTGCCGTCCCGCTCAATACAAAATCCGTTCCACCCGACAAAAGTATTTTCTGTCGTTACGAATTCGCAAGTCCCGCCGCTTGCGGACGAAGTCAGACGACAGTTCTCATCCGTTTCACAAACGATTCCGTCGTATGGCCCGCCATTGCAAATCCCGGGCGCACTGGCGGTACCCGTATTCAGATAGAGTGTCTTCGCGCCATTTCCATATTCCGCTTTCTTATACGAGCACTCGCAAACCTCGCCTTTGCCGCAAATTTTTGCCGAACTGAAACCGGCGCGGCGCGCCAAAGCGCGGTAACCGATTTGCAACATACCCGCAATATCTACATTTGGCGGCGGATTGTCCATTTCCGTGTAGTTCTGCTGTTGCATCCATGTTTTCACAACCTCGTTCGGGAACGGCGAAGTGTTTTCCGGATACCCTCTGCATTCATTCGTCTTTGAATTCTCACGGGCAAGCGGCTCGCCGGACGGAGTTTGAACGCATTGACTGCCATAACAAACGCCTTCTTTTGAACTTGCGCTCGCCAAAACGCAAACCTCGCTGGAACCGCAATCATTGTTTTCTGCGCAAGCCAAACCGGTTGAAGCGCAATATCCGACCGTGCATTGTTCGCCGTCCCCGGTCCCGCCTGCGCACGCTCCGACAACGACTCCAAGGCGAAAATCGGGAGTTGCGAGCTGACATATTGCTTCCGCATCAAACAGTTCCTCGCATTCGCTATCCACAGAACACGCATCAGGAACACCGGCCGTCCATGTTCCGGTTTCTTCGTTAAATTCCGTCACCGCGCTTGTCGGACCGTTGGAATGGCGAATATTTCCCGCGCCGTCAACGCACCATCTCGTTGGATTTACATTCACTTGATTCAGATGCTGAACGCCATATTGTCCCGGAATGCTCATTCCGACGAATTCCGAACCGTACCAGGTTACATCGCGTGAGGCGTAAATCGCCGGCGTAAGCAACCGCGCCGGTTCATCCGGCCAGTTTGAGCAGAAACTTATGTCTCCCAGATTCGTGTATTCGTCGCACAAGTCAACCGATTCGCAAACCGTAATATACTTCCCCTGGTCTTCGCTCCATGTCGTTGAAGGCGAATCGCAAGCCAGCCATTCGGAGCAGGAACGGTCGCGCCGAACACGCATAACGGTGTTGGCATCGTTTTGCATCACATCCTCTGACAGCATACCGCATACGCTCCCGGGGCACTCCGTATTTGTCGCATTAGTGAAATTACAAATTTGTCCGGCATTAACGCCGCCAACACACACTCCGTCCCGTGCTGATTCATACGCAGACGGGTTCTGCGACAAATAAATGGAAAGCGCGGTTGCCGCCGGTCCGAGCGGAGGAATATCAATCGGCTCACCACATACGCCCGAAACATCGTTTCCAAAATTATCGGTTATCGTTCCGCAGTCATCGTCCACAAAACACGACCCGCCGTATTCCGTCCGCATCGTTGGATTTCCGGATGAATTGTAACTGGCCACAATCCTATACACGCATCTGTTGCGGCACAAATCCACCGCCCCTGCTGTGGCAGTCGTAAATGTTCCATCGTCCGGACAAGATACCGGAGTAACCGGAGAGAACGGCGCCGTCTCTTCAAATTCGTCCGCGTGGCGGCTTTTCACATAAGAAGCGGATGTGTTCATCGTCAAAGTCGGGATTGAAGTATCGCGGAAAATCGCGCATCCGCCTTCCTGCGTTGCCTGTCCCTGACATTTTTGCTCTTCCGGCAAATTATCTTCGTCTATCTTGTCGTTTTTAACGAAGGTATATGATTGTCCCGCCTCCGATGCATCGTTGTCGGCGACATCAACGAACTCCGCGCACAAATTTTGGTCTTGCGGACAAGTGCCAACCCAGCCGTCGTATTGACCGCTCGCGATGTCTCCGTTCCGCCAGATTCCGTATGAAGTTCCGCTAACGAGATAATCTTGGTCGCACGGCGTTTCGGTTCCCGTCTGAAACCATCCGGAATATGAAACATTTGCGATAGAAATTCTTTCCTTATATTCGCAAGTCCTAGCGCCCGGATTTTTGAAGTAGTAGAGCGAGTCGTCTTTCGTGGCAAATGCCTCGCAGAACAAATCGGCGTTCTTGCACAAAATCTTGTCAAAATCGTCCGGCAAAATCCGTCTCGCAACTTCGGTAAATTCCGTTATCGTTTCGTTTGACGCATCAAATGTCGGTTCGCCAAGCGCAGTACATCCGGTTGCCGATTCGGAACACCTCGCTGACGGTTTGTCTACCAAATATGTCCTTTCGTCTCTCGGCACAACCACCGAGTCGTTTTCAATCGCGATTCCTCCCGGCAAAGTTGTTGGGAGCGTGCCATCCCAGCTGAATCTGCATGATTGTAGCCCGGCAAGCACGGTGCAAACTTCAATTGAGTTCATCGTGCACGCAGTCGGCGAATTTACAATCGCCGGCAAGGTGCATGACATATTATAAGCGCCGCCATAGGGCTTCCTTGAATTCTGCGTGTCGTAGAACGCTTCGCAACCGACCGCGCTTTCGCGGCAAATCGCCGAGAATGACTTCAACGGAACGGTTTCGTCGTCCTCCGTTTCATACGATTGGCATCCAAGATTAAACTGCGGAGCCGGCGCGCCTTCGGGCGTTTGGTCGCAAGTTGAAGGAATAACCCAGCTATTTTGAATTTTATAGGCGATGTCTTCCACTTCGCGGATTACAATATTGTCAATGTAAACTTCTCCGGAATCGGTTGAGCCGCTTCTGAATGTCAAAACCGTAGTAGCAGGGTCCAAATCCGCGTCTTCGGCAAACGGAGCGAGAGGTCCTACCGTGTATGTTTGCCAGCCGGAAGTCAGCGAGAGCGTGTCGCTGAATATTGCGTAATCGCCGTCCGGATTCGGAACCGCGCCCAGTTCGTCTTCCGCCTTCACTTGCAAAGGCCCCATTCCCTTAGCCCAGAAGCTTACAAGATAGGTGTATCCCGGACGGAACTGACCGGCGGACGCCGACGAGTATGTTTTTATCCCTGACGATATTTCAAGAGAGTGTCCGCCCGTTGCAACCGATTCATTGCTGTAAATTGGGTTTACCTGTCCGTAAGCCATTGGCCACAACGACAAATCGCCGTCTTCTAAGTATTCGCGAAGCGCGATGCGAGTGTTATTTCCTGCGTTTCCAACATAACCGCGGCAACCGTTCTGCGCCGCAGGGCACATTTGACTTTCCGAAGGAAGAGCAAAATATGTGCAATTTCCGGAAGCTCCGTTCCACACGCCGCCAGTAGTGGAACAATCCGTCTGCGTTGAAACAGTTTTTCTGTAAGCATTGCAGTCATTCGTTACCGAAATCGTTTCAGAATAAAGCCGGTAATGAACCTCGCCCTGGTCGTCAAAAAACTCGCGGCAGTCCGGATTCGTTACAATGTCATCGTGAGCGTCGCATTCCGCAGGAGGAGAATACGCTCCGGTTTCGGCGCAATTTCCAGATGCCGGAGCGTATGACACGCAAGGCGCCGCCGACTGATTGGATTTTTTCAAAGTCCATGTTTTAAGCTGATAGCCGGCTGTGTCCGAACCCTCCCAAGTGTAATAAGTTGAAGAAGCACCGTTTGAAGCCGCCGCTTGCGCGACTTCCTGACATTGACGGAGCGAAATGAAATATGAACGAGACTCGCCGCCTTCCGCGAGCGAATCTATATTCGTGAATTCGTCACAACCCGCATATTGCGCCTGGCATGTTTCCGCGGTGTCGGCGATGAAATAAAGCGGAAAAGCGTCTTGCGAGAAATTCGTTTCAAGCTGACGGTATGTTTCATAGCCGACGCATTCAGTCGGACAAGAATCGGTTTCGTTGACAATTCCCGGAACTGTCGGATTTCCGTTTGACGGCGCATACGCTTTGCATCCAACTTCGGTAGCCAAACAAACCGGCGCGTAATTATCACAAATTGGATGGTCAAGTTCGCCGCCGGCGCATTCAAGATAATCCGGCGCGATTTTCATGGCTATATGTTGCGCTGTTCTTCCATATTCTTCATGGAATACGGACGGCACTTCGTTTTCTTCAAGCTGAACCGCGTCCACGCGAACGCCGTCGCCGGAAATATGCAATAAACCGCGCGCCTCGCCTCCATTCAGGGAAAACACGCAACCGTGCCTGGTATACGTTTCATCTGCCGTGGCGGAAAGCGTTATTGTCGCGCCGGACTTTGTGCAAACGCTTCCGGTCGGAAGAACGATGTTGCTTGTGTCATATGCCGTCCCGTCAGGATTATAAAGCCATAACTGCGCCATCGCGGACGCATTCGTGTCCTTCTGCACGAAATACGAAAGCGCCATAAACTGATTCGGTTGGATTACAATCGGGTCGCGCGGACTCGCTTCGGCTCCGGTTGATAAAGACAATGAGTGCGAATCGTATGCGGAGAGCGCCCGGGACGAATTCCAAACCGCACCTCCCGCCAATGTCCACAAATCCGGAACCGAATTATTATCTTCGTCCAGTTCAAAACTTGGATTTTGAATCAAATTGAGCGGAGTTTCGGATGAAATCAAATCCGTGCAACCGGCATCGGACACGGAGCACGATTCCGCGTTTGCGTCCAAATGAATGCTCGTTGTTGACGATACCGTTGAAGACACGGCGAATTCAAACGCATCGTCGTCGTTCCCCGCCACGGAATCGGCTCCGGCAGTTCTCGTTTTTTCCGTCCCATACCACAAACAGCC
>CAYIOW010000011.1:0-26252 GCA_964365275.1 uncultured Gammaproteobacteria bacterium | reverse complement strand
CCGATAAAAAAGCAGATGTCGTTATTTGCAAAACTGAGTTTAAGATTTCAGGAACGCAGGAATCAAGACACGGTTCAGGAAATAGATGTATTGTGGCTAAACACAAAAACGCAAACAAAGTTTGCGTTTTACTCGTATATCATAAAAATGATTTAGGGGGTGGAAATGAAACCGCAAATTGGAAAAATGTTATTAAGAAAAATTATCCAGAGTATAGAAATTTACTATAAGTCTTAGCCCGCCAAAATTTCGTCAAAACAGAAAGCCGAAGCCCGCGTGGATTCTTCCCCAAATCTCCACGCGGGCGAGTCCGACACCCCACCTCCTTTAACACAGATACCACAGAAAAATTGTGGCGTGATGCATCGTTCCTTTTTTCCAAAAAAATTTGCGCAAATTACACAATTACATAACTAGAAAGGCTGCCAGTATCCTCGCCGGTTTTTCTATTCCTTCGTTACGGGGTAAAATGTGGTTTTCTGTACACGGAACACAAAAATTCCCGCGTCGAGGACGACGAACGCTCCCTAGTTGGGGGCATGTCGTCTCGCGCGGGCGAGAGGGGTTCACTTTTTCCGCCATGTCAGCGGAACGACCGCTGCGTGCATGATGGCTCCTTGCACCGGGTGGACGTAGTCCGTCCATTGTCCGCTTGAGCGAAGGAACACGATGTAGGTCAGAAGGACGTACGCCGCACCCCAGAGCGCCCACGGCGGGGCTTTCTCCGAACTCGGCACGATCCACACCGATCGGTAGGTGGGGATGAACGAGACTGCGATGGCGCATTGCAGGATCAGGTTCGCGTAGACCGCCGACTGGTAGTGCCACCAGACCAATCCCGCCGCACACCCGATGAGGAGTGCCGCAGCGTCGGCTGTCGACAGCATCTTGAAGCTCCCTCGCACGAGTGCGAACAGGAACGTCAAAATGCAGGCAATCGAGCTTGCGGCTGGCAGGATACTCTTCACCCAATCGCCGCTTGCGTTCAGGTAGGCGGTGGCGTTCGTGGAGGTGAGTACTGCCCACAGCGTCCACGTTGCGGTGTTGGGCTTGGACGTGCCACGCACCATTTGGGTGTTGTAGAGGGCGAAGGCCACCAAGTGAATGATGGAGGCAATCACGGAAAGAAAGAACGACGGGCTCATCCGGTACCTCCTCTGCTTGGGTTGCATGAACCGGAGGCAGTATCTAAACAAAAAAACAGGGGCAAGTCAACGTGCCGCTGGACTCTGCGCCCTGAAATTCGACTACGCGGCGACTGCCACCTCTTCAAAGCTAAACCGCAACAGAGCGAGCTTTTCCATGTTTTTGGTCAGATATTCGGTTAGGGTAGCTTTTCGTTCACCGATACAACCTCCATCGCAAAGGGTTGTTTTTAAATATCCACAGCAAAATATATTTTTGTTCCGTTCGTTATGTTATACTTTCTTCGTGAAACCAAAAACAAAAAGATTTCTTATTCGCGTGACGGGAATGGGATTGGCAGTGCTGATGTATTTGGCGGGAGTCGCAACGATTTTTCATCGCATTGAGCACTGGACTTGGCCGCAGTCGTTTTATTTTTCCGCTGTAACGCTCACGACGGTCGGCTACGGCGACCTGCATCCTACAACGGACTTGTCGCGCATGGTTGCAACTGTATTCGTGTTGGTATCGGTTCCGCTGTTTTTTCTCTCGCTCGGAGTAGTCGCCGAAGCCGGTTATATGCACTACTATGAGACGATGCACAAGAATAATTTCACAAGAGAGCAATTACGAAAGAAACCCAGAAAACAAAAACACCGAATTTAGCAGGTGGAGAGGGAAACATTAAGGTTCTTGACACACTTGAATTGGCACTCTATACTTGCGAGTGCTAATTTATTTAGTACTTACAAGTTTGGCGATCTGCTCGTGCTTCCCTCGGAAAACTCGTCATCGTATAGCTCAATACGCCTCCGAGTTTTCCTCAGTCCAGCACTGCGCATCTCATCCAAACTTGTAAGTCCTAACATTATGACAGACCGTCAGCAACAACTTTTGAAACTTCTTGTTGATTTGCATGTTGAAACGGCAGAGCCGGTTTCAAGTCAGGCGCTGGTTGGGCTTTCAGGTCTGGTTGTTTCATCCGCTACAGTCAGAAACGATTTGTCCACTTTGGAGTCGGAAGGATATGTTATTCAACCTCACACTTCCGCAGGCCGCGTGCCAACGGAGGCGGGGTACCGATATTACATTGAATCGTTCGTTGATACCGGCGTAAGGGCACTATCCAAGAGACGCCAACTTGCTCGCGAAGCGCAAAACGAACGGGTGGAAATCGCGCTTAGAAAAATCGCGCACTCTCTTTCTGAAATTACCGGCGAAGTTGTTATCGTGTCATCCGAACCGGAGCAGACATACGCTGTCGGAATGTCGCGGCTCTTCGCGCAACCCGAATTTCACGACATGACGCTCGTTATGACGCTTACGGATATTTTAGACAGATTTGACGCTTTCTCAACGCCGCATTTTCAGAATCTCGCAGATGAGATTCAAATATATGTAGGCGACGAGAATCCGTTCGGAAGCCATCTCGCGGCGCTGATGACCTCGTATCACATTTCTGGAAAACGACGCGGTGTGTTCGGAATACTCGGACCGCAGAGGATGGCGTACGGATACAATGCGTCACTTCTTCGCGAGGCGCAAATTCTCATTAATTCTCTATAATGCTAAGTCCCATTTCATAGTGTTATATCCATAATTATGGCTGACGAACAAAATTTACAAAATCCGCCAATCCCGACGGAGGAAAATACGGACGAACTTATAAAACAGCGAGACGAATATCTGGCGGGATGGAAACGCGCTCTAGCCGATTACGATAATCTGAAAAAGGAAACGGCGAGAGAAAGAATGGAATTCAAAAAATACGCGGTTGAAAATATGGTTTACGAACTGCTTCCCGTCGCTGACGGGTTTGAATCCGCGATTCGCCATTTTCCAAGTATGATTGGCGTGCCGGACGAGACGCAAAAAGCGATTGAAAACTGGAAATCCGGCATAACGCAGATTCAAAAGATGCTTGTTACGGTTCTTGAAGCGAACGGCGTTTCAAAAATTACCGCAGACGGAAAGTTTGACCCGGCAATCCACGAGGCGGCGGAAGAAAGAGATTCTGATGAACTTGACGGAACAATAGTTGAAATCGTATCGGCGGGATACAAATTGCACGATAAATTGCTTAGACCGGCGCGCGTGGCGGTCAGCAAAAAGAAAATTAACCAATAATTATGCCAAAAATCATAGGAATTGACCTCGGTACCACCAACTCTGCTGTCGCAATTATGGAGGGCGGCAAGCCGAAAATTCTTGAAAACGCCGAAGGCATGCGCACCACTCCGTCCGTGGTCGCCATCGCGAAATCGGAGGAGCGGCTCGTTGGAATAGCGGCCAAAAGGCAGGCGGTAACGAATCCGAAAAATACTTTGTATTCAATAAAACGATTGATAGGTCGTTCATTTGACGACATGGAAGTTCAACGCGACATAAAACTTCTTCCTTTTGAAATAATAAAATCCGGCGAAGGAGTGAAGGTAAAAATGAACGACAAAGAATATTCGCCGCAGGAAATCTCTGCGATGGTTTTGGCGAAAATAAAGGCGGACGCCGAAGCGCGTCTTGGTGAGACGGTTGAGGAAGCGGTCATTACGGTTCCTGCGTACTTCAATGATTCGCAGAGACAAGCAACGAAAGATGCGGGCGAAATCGCGGGATTGAAAGTCAAGCGAATCATAAACGAACCGACCGCCGCGGCACTTGCATACGGTTTTGACAGGAAGGCGGGCGAACAGATTGTCGTGTACGACCTCGGCGGAGGCACTTTTGATGTTTCCGTGCTTGATGTTTCAGACAATACGGTTGAAGTCAAAGCGACGAATGGAGATACCCATCTTGGTGGCGATGATTTTGACCAGCTTCTCATTCAACACATCATTGACGACTTCAAAAAACAGAAAGGCATTGATTTGTCCGGCGACCCGCTTGCGAAACAACGCATAAAAGAAGCGGCTGAAAAAGCGAAAATAGAACTTTCCGCAAGCCAGCAGACGGAAGTGAACCAGCCGTTTATAACGCAGGGAGCGAACGGACCGGAACATCTTACGATGACGATAACGCGCGCCAAACTGGAAGAGCTTGTGCATGGTTTGGTTGAACAGACGCTGGAACCGTGCAGAAAGGCGCTCGCCGACGCGGGATTGAAAGTTGAAGATATTGACGAAGTCGTGATGGTCGGCGGTATGACGCGAATGCCTCTTGTGTTAAAGACGGTGGAAGATTTCTTCAAAAAAAAGCCGAATGTTTCGGTGAACCCAGATGAAGTTGTCGCGCTCGGAGCGGCTGTTCAAGCGGGTGTGCTTCAAGGAGAAGTAAAAGATGTTTTGCTTTTGGATGTAACGCCGTTATCGCTTGGCATTGAAACGCTGGGCGGAGTGTCAACAAAACTCATTGAACGGAATACGACGATTCCGACTTCAAAGTCACAGATATTTTCAACCGCGGCAGACAGTCAAAACTCGGTGGAGATTCATGTTTTACAGGGCGAGCGCGAATTTGCCGCCGACAACAAGTCGCTTGGCCGCTTCATACTTTCCGGTATACCTCCGGCTCCGCGCGGAGTTCCGCAGGTTGAAGTTACATTTGATATTGATGCGAACGGCATCTTAAATGTAAAAGCGCTGGACAAAGCCACGAATAAAGAACAGAAAATCACGATTACCGCGTCGTCCGGGCTTTCAAAAGACGAAATTGAAAAAATGAAGAAAGACGCGGAGGCACACGCGGAAGAGGACAAAAAGAAAAAAGAAATCATTGAAACGAAAAATATCGCCGATACTTTGATTTATACTTCGGAAAAATTGCTGAAAGACGCCGGCGATAAAATTTCAGCCGACGACAAGAAAACCGTTGAGGAAAAAATTGAGGCCATCAAGAAAGTGAAAGACGGAGAAGATGTTGCCGCGATAAAGAAAGCGAGCGAGGAACTGGCGGCGGCCGCACAGAAAATTGGCGAGGCGATGTATCAGGCAGGTAAGGGTGGAGGGGAGGAGAGTATGGAAGGAAAAGAGGGTGATAAGAAAGACGCGAATGTGAAGGATGCGGAGTTCAAAGAAAAAGAATAATGCATGGCGAAGGATTACTACGCATCGTTAGGAGTTTCAAAGTCCGCAAGCGCGGATGAGATTAAACGCGCGTTTAGAAAACTGGCGCACGAGCATCATCCCGATAAGTCGACAGGAAACGCAGAGAAGTTTAAAGAAATAAACGAGGCGTATCAGATTTTGGGCGATAAAAATAAGAGAGCAAAATACGACCAGTTTGGTTCTGCGGCGTTCTCCGCCGGAGGCGGAGACGGTTTTGACTTTTCCGGGTTTCGGAATGGTGGATTCAATATGAACTTTGGTGATATGGGGGATTTGGGAGAAATGTTTGGAGAAATGTTTGGTGGCGGGAGAAGTCGCGCAACGAGACGACAAAAAGGCGATGATATTGAAATGGACATATCATTGGACTTCAAGGAGATGGTGCATGGCGCAAAGAAAGAAATTTCGGTAAGACGGCGGGCTGTTTGCGAGAAATGCGAGGGAAGCGGCGCGGAGGATAAAAAAACGAAAGAATGCGGAGAGTGCAACGGAAAGGGTTCAAAAACAGAAAACCTGCGAACAGTTTTTGGCACCATTCGTCAGGAAGTGCTTTGCGATATGTGCTCTGGCAGAGGAAAAATTCCGGTAAAAGAATGCTCGAACTGCAGAGGAGAGGGAGTAGAGCATAAAACAAATACATTTACTGTGCAGATACTTTCGGGGATGGAAAATGGGTCGGCGATACGACTGAAGGGAAAAGGAAATGAAGCGCCACGCGGTGGAGTCGCGGGCGACTTGTACCTTCGTATTTATATTTTGCAAGACAAGAGGTTTGATAGAGACGGACGAGATATCCGTTCAAGGATTAATATTGGATTTACACAGGCGGCGTTGGGTGGCGAGGTTGAAGTGGAAACGGTGGACGGGAGGGTAACAGTATCTGTTTCGGAGGGGATTCAGTCCGGAACTGAACTTCGGCTTAGAGGTCGTGGAATAGAAACCGATTACGGAAGGGGCGACCATTTACTTACAATTATCGTGAAAACACCAACAAAGCTATCGCGAGCGCAAAAGAAGGGTTTGGAGGACTTGGGGTTGGAATAGTACCCCTCCCAACCCTCCCCTATGTAGTTTTCTCATTTTCCTCCATCATTTTGGTGAGGATAGTTTTCTTATTTCCCTCCCCTGAAAGGGGAGGTTAGGAGGGGTATGACAATAGGTGGTAGTCAATCTTTGCTCGTCATTGCGAACGCAGTGAAGCAATCTCGTGGACAGTTACAGTTAGGAGATTGCCGCGCTTCGCTCGCAATGACGACAACTGAACACCTCGTAAAAGGGTGTGGATAAAGGGGTCAGACCCCTTTATCCATAGTTCTGTACACACACGCCCTTGACAAAGGTGGCTGTTTTGGTGTATACATTCCATCGTTGCGCTGGTTTAATGACGCACGAGGGGTCCTTGGTGGCCCCAACGACGACATAACCGCGCAAAAAAGCAGGTCTGGGTGTATTAGGAAACGCGAACCCACTACACCTCCCCGTAGCTTGCGGGGGAATCGCCGTCCTAATGGGCGGTTATGAAAAGACCTGAAGGGGGGCGGTGCGGCCTCCTGTGGGACCCTCGAAAAGTCCCATCAAGCGTGGTTTCGCCCGAAAGGCGAACCGTGAAATTGCTCAATGGCCAACCGGAAGGCCGAGCATTAAATGCATTAGACACCGCCCACCACCCTCATTTTTCAATGTAAGTTAGAGAGAGAATTGGTGGGGGCGATGTCGTCCGCGGTGTGTCTAAGCAACCACCGCATAGCGACTTTGGAGCTGACGCTCCATGTCGCGGGATACTGAAAGGAGAGGTAGAGTCTCGCGACTCCCTCTCCCTACGGCTGGTTCGGGTCTGCGCCCACGGCGACCCTCCTCCCCCGGTGTGGGCGTCCCGCCCCCGGACCAGCCGGCTATTCGCGCCTCCTTCCCCCCCTCGCAAAGGTCAACACTGCGACTAGGGAGGAAGTAAGAGGCGCGCCCCAGTGGTGTTCGCAGAGTAGATGCCGGTCTACTCTTCGCTGAACGCCACCCTCTTGGACCCCCGCACTTAACTGTGCGAGGGTCCATATTTTTTAAGAGGCAATATCAAAATAAATCCGTCTCCCGCAGTCGCCGAGGCCCGAAGGCCCCAGCGGTGCGGGAAGACGGCTAGAAGCTAACTGGTTCGCCGTTCGCAGGAAGGCCCATGATGGGCACGCCGTTCCCGTTGCTGTCGGTGGCGGTCATTCCGACCAGGTTCACCTGGATGGCGTCGTCGTTGGCGGAGGACGCCCAGAGCGTCCACATCTCCACCGTCATGGTGACGGTGGCGTTGTTGACCACCGTCATTGCTCCATCATTGTGGACCTCTACCACCACGGGCGACTGCCACCCGGTGTATGGCGGAATGCAGACACCATTGATTTCGTAGAACACAGACGAGCCGAAGTCCCCCACGCTCACCGATGACAACTGGAAGTTGCCGGGCGCGGAGCCGAGATTCGCACATCCACGCCAGCCCGAGCCCGCGTTGTCCGTTGTAGCAACCTGGAATACGAAGTCGGATACCGTCGTTTCACCTCCGACCGTACTCACATCCACGAACAACACCTCCGTATCCATTGCCGTGAAGAAGTTGAATCCTGACGGTGTGTTTATATTTGGCAACACCGTCACCATAGGCGAGGCCGGACGGTAGAGATCCAGCCAGGCGCTCGGCCAGCTCGCGTCCCATGGCAGCTGGTTGTCCTCAACCAGGAAGGTCTCCATGGGATCGCCGTCCGCGTTGGTGACCCGCACCGCCATCCAGGTGCCCAGCTTCCACGCCACGGAAGCGTGCAGACCCGGTTCGAGTGTCTCCAGTGCTCCTGGTGTACACCAGATAGCGGGGTTGATGGTCGCCTGCCCTGACGCGTTGAGCTCGACCAAGTAGGGCTTGAGGTTGAACTCGAGTTGCCCACTACTCGTGGGCGTTTGATCTGCGTCCATGTTGGATGGACCGATGTTGTTGACGAGCGAGCAGGTACTGACCAGGTCAGACACTGCTAGCCCATTCTCCTCGCCCGGGAGATAGCCGTTGGCCTCGCCAGGGTCGGTGTCCACCAAACCCGTGAAGGTCATGCTCACGCTAACGGTCTTGTTGGGCTCGCCAACGATCAGTATGCCCCACATACCGGCGGGCGCGTTGTCCTCACTTCCGAGCATGAGACCGACGGGTCCCGCGTTGCCCGTGAAGTAGACATAGGCCTGGCCGGTCGCAGTGGTCTCCTCCGCCGAGTCGTCATCGTCCGACATGTCGTCGCCCGAATTGGGCGGCGGCACCTCCACTGTCACATTCACCTCGGGGGTCGCGACAGTGATGTTGACCACAGAAGCAGGTTGGCAGGCCACTAGCCCTATGAACAAAAACGAGAATAGAAATGCGCGCATCGTATAGTCCTCGCTTCGCTGAGGTTCATCCTCATTGAAAGCACGTTTGTTCTAACAAATAAACAGGGTAGTAGTCAATAGTATGTACTATGAATGTAACACCATGCAACAAAACTCAATCATTCCTGAAAACGGCAATCTTCTTGCTCTTCAGGCGAAAATATCCTCAATCAAGTACAGGAATTCCGCAAATGTTGAGATAATTGATACAATGTGCCAATATGATAATTTTCAAAAAGATAATTGCGCAATTTCTTCGTATTTTGGCAAAAAAAACACTTCGCGCATATAGGCCGAAAATTGTTGGAATTACAGGGTCGGTTGGGAAGACATCAACGGCCTATGCGATAACCCTCTGTCTGGCTTCAAAATACCGTGTTCGCGGACCGGAGAAAAATTATAATAATGAATTGGGATTGCCTCTCGCGATTTTAGGGGAAAAAACGCAGGGCAAAAATATTTTTGGCTGGATAAATGTTCTGTTGCGAGGTCTCTTTTTATCTTTGGGACTGCGACATGACTATCCGGAAATACTGATTTTAGAATATGGAGCTGACAAAAAAGGAGACATAGCGTATTTAACAAGTATCGCGAGACCGTTTGTTTCAGTAATAACTTCGGTTGGGCACGCGCATGCCGAATATTTTGGGACAGTTGAAGATGTTTTTGAAGAGAAAAGCATGCTAGTTCGCGCCACGCCGGAAGATGGCTGTGTTATTTTGAATGCAGACGACTTACGGGTGATGGAAATGAAAAAAATATCGCTTGCGCCGTCTGTAACCTTTGGATTATCTCCTTCCGCCGATTTTCACGCAGACGAGGTGAGACAGGAATATGTGGGCGGTGATGAAGCCGCTTCAGATAACACGAAGATTGAAATGAACGGGACGATAAAGAGCGACTCTGATTCGGCGCCGTTCAAATTGAAAAATATTTTGGGCGAAGCGCACCTTCGCGCGATTTGCGCGTCCGTGGCCGTTGCCGCTCAATTTGGAATTGGTTTGAAAGAAGCGGCGGAGGCGTTGTCGGCGTATTCGCCGATGCCGGGCAGAATGAAAATACTCGCCGGAATAAAACGCTCCGTGCTTTTGGACGACACATATAACGCATCTCCGGAGGCGGTTCATGCCGCTCTTGAAGTTCTGGCGGCGATGCCGGTAAACGGCGCAAAGAGAATCGCGGTTTTGGGAGACATGCTTGAGCTAGGACGATACGCGCTGAAATCGCATCAAGATGTCGGCGCGCACATCGCGTCTTTGCCGATATCGCTTTTGGTTACCGTCGGAGAACAGGCGCGCGACATAGCGAAAGGTGCCATTGCGGCGGGCATGAATCAAAATTCAATATTTCCGTATGCGAAAGCGGAAGATGCCGGCAGATTCGTCCAAGAAAAGATTGAAAAGGGAGATGTCGTACTTTTGAAGGGTTCGCAGGGAATACGGCTTGAAAAGGCGGTGAAGGAATTGATGGCGGAACCACTGCGCTCAAAAGAACTGCTCGTTAGACAGGATGAATTGTGGAATTGAGTTTCGCGCTGCGGATGTTTTTTGTGCTATACTTTCAGTATTATGTTCGCGCTTGTAATTGATTTGACCGGCGTTGAGCGGCTTTTGGCGCTTCCTGCGGACACGCTTTTCATAGAATTGCTTTTGACATTCGGCTGGATTCCGATTTTATATATTTTTGTTTGGGGTACTCTGCAAATTTATTTGGACAATAAACGCGGCGCATTTATTGCCGCTCAAAGAAGAACGACGCTTGCGATTCGCGTGCCTCGCGCTTCGGAGCAATCGCCTAAGGCCGTTGAGAATATTTTTGCGATTGTAAAAGGAACAAAATCTGTGATTACGAAAAAAGAAAAATGGGTGAAAGGCAAAGTTCTGCTCCCGACAAGTTTTGATATCGTATGTAGAGACGGCTATATACATTTTTATGTGAATACCGTTGTCGGCAACCGCGATTTGTTTGAAGCCGCCGTTTATTCGCAGTACCCGGACGCCGAAATAAGTGAAGTTGAAGATTATACGGTCGGAATGCCTGACGAATTCCCGAATGAAACGCACGAACTCTTTGGCGGGGAAATTTCTTTGGACAAACCGAATTTTTTCCCGATTCGCACATATATTCTGTTTGAACACATGATAAGCAAAGAGAATCGTCTGAAAGACCCAATTGTTACTTTGTTTGAAGTCATGGGCAGATTCAAAAGAGGAGAGCAATTTTGGTTGCAGGTATTGGTGCATCCGGACGACGGCGCCGGAAACGCGGTCAAAAAAGGATTGGAGTTTATACAAAAAACATTCGGAAAAGATGTGAAACTACCGCCTTCCGTGATGGACAAAATCACGGCGCCGGTCGCGTGGATTCCGCAGGAAATTCTTGAACAGATAGGCATTCCGCTCGGCGGTTCCGCGGAGCCGGAAAAAAAGGACCAGTTCAAACTTTTTAATATGACGCATACGGAGAAGAGTCAGTTGGACGGCGTTGCGCAAAAAATTGCCAAGCCGGGCTTCGGAACAAAAATTCGTTGGGCGTATTTGGCGGAGCACGAGGTGTATAATAAGGGCGGACGCAATTCGCTTTGGAAGGGTTACATTGCGCAATATACGCATACCGACTGGAACAGCTTCAAATATGAACCGGACACGATGCCGCGCGACGACTATTTTTGGATGGTTTGGGAATACCGCCGCCGTCAGCGTGAATTGATGACGGCGATGAAGAAGCGAAAATGGGCTCCCGGAGCTTCACCGATGCTTCTGAACACTGAAGAGCTGGCGACTCTTTGGCATTTCCCGAGTATTGATGTCAAAGCGCCGCTGATTACAAAGACCGAGGTGCGTAGAGCCGAGGCGCCTATCAGTTTGCCTCATGGCGAAGAGGAAGGAGACGATGAACTTTCAAGCGGGCCGCTAATTGAAGTTGACGAGGAGGGGAATCCACTTGGCGATGGCGATGATACCGCGGATATTCTACCGACAGAAAAAATGGTTGAGGACTGGGAAACAGGCAAGGACGAACGGCTCTTCACTCCGCCAAATTTGCCCACCTGAATTTTGACTTCTAACTTTTGAATTTAAACGATGCCCCGCATACACGATCACGAAAACGAAATTACATACTTCGCCAAAACGAATCATCGGAATCAGGGCGTAAAGTTTGGAATAAAAACCGACGACAGACGCCGGCATATGTATTTAATCGGAAAGACGGGCGTCGGAAAGACGACGGTTTTGGAAAACATGGTTTTGCAGGATATCTATAACGGTCACGGAGTTTGCTATATAGACCCGCACGGCGACACGGTTGAAAAAATGCTTGATTTCATTCCGAGCTGGCGGCTGAACGATGTCATTTACTTCAACCCCTCGGATTTGGATTTCCCCATCGGCTTCAATGTTCTTGAGTCAGTCGCGGATAAGCATAAGCATCTTGTTGCGTCCGGGCTAATGGGCGTGTTTCAGAAAATCTGGGCGAATATGTGGTCGGCGCGCATGGAATATCTTCTGAACAATGCGGTGCTTGCCCTTTTGGATAACCCGGGTTCAACTCTTTTGGGCATCAACCGTTTGTTTTCGGATGAAGAATACCGCAAAAAAATTATAGCAAACATCAAAGACCCGATTGTGAAGCAATTCTGGCTGATGGAGTACGCTTCATATTCGGAAAAATACGCGACTGAAGCCGTGGCGGCGATTCAAAACAAAGTTGGGCAGTTCTTATCGGCCTCAATAATTCGCAATATAGTCGCGCAGGTTAAGTCGTCCATTGATATTCGCGACATAATGGACTCGCAAAAAATATTTTTGGTGAATTTGTCAAAAGGTCGCATCGGCGAAGACAATTCGCGTCTGCTTGGCGGAATGATTGTTACGAAAATCCAATTGTCGGCGATGGAGCGCGTTGACATACCGGAGAAGACGCGCAAGGATTTTTATTTATATGTTGATGAGTTTCAGAATTTCGCCACCGAGTCGTTCGCGAATATTCTGTCGGAAGCGAGAAAATACCGTCTGAACCTGGTTATGGCGCATCAATACACAGGACAGCTGATAGACAAAGGAAATACGCAGGTTTTGGATGCGGTTATGGGAAATGTGGGCAGTATTCTCGCGTTTAGAGTCGGCGCGCCAGACGCGGAAATCCTTGAGAAGGAATTTATGCCGCGTTTTATGGTTGAGGATTTGATTAATCTGCCGAAACACCAAATTTACCTGAAACTGATGATTGACGGGGTAACAAGTGAAGCGTTTTCTGCGCTTACACTGCCTCCGATTGCCGCCAGAACGGAAAGCGAGGAGAAAGTTGTTCGGGTTTCTCGCGAGAGATACGGGGGAGTGAGAGAAGAAATTGAGCGCAAGATAGCGAAGTGGAGCGGAATGGGAGATGATTTGAACATTGAAGAGATGATTGAAGAGGCAAAGGCGAAAGCGCGCGGCGGGCAGGTTAAGAAAAAACATAAGTACAAATGTTCGCATTGCGCAAAGGATATGTCTTTGCCGGTGGAATTGGACCGAGCGCGGCCGGTTTACTGCGAAGAATGCAGACCGACTGTTTCTGAATTGAAGAAAACGGGGAAATACGACCCAAGGCAAGATTTGATTTACAATGAGGACTTAAGCGTGGCGGGTTCGGTTGCGGAGTTGGGAAGCGATGGGAGCTGGGCGAAAAGAAAGGAAGAAGCTGGAAATAATAATGGGGATAGGGGTGAAAGTATGGAAGGGAGGAAAGCGGTTGAAGCGCCCGCACAAGATAGTGTGGCGACAACCGATAAGACGAAGACAATGTCGTTGTTGACGGTGACAGATGCCGTCAAACAAAGTAATCCGTCCGGGAATCCTGAACGCGAACGAAAACGAAGAAGACACAGAAAAAGCAAAGCCGGAGGCACGGCGAATGCGCCGCAAACGATTGTTGCTCCGATACAATCAACGACCAATTCTGCGGAGGAACAGAAAAAAACGGCGCTCAAACCCGGGGAGATTCAAACATTCGGCGATTCGGCTTGACGCGATTGCGTGTTGCGGATAGTGTGAGTCGCGTGAACGGAAATAAAGAAAAAGTTTTGGTCGCAATGTCGGGCGGCGTGGATTCGTCCGTTGCCGCTTTGATTTTAGTTCAACAAGGATACGATGTGGCTGGTGCGTTTATGAAAAACTGGACTGGGAATTGCGATTGGAAAGCGGAAAGGCGAGACGCGCTTCGTGTTGCGGCGAAACTTGGCATTTTGCTTCATACTTTTGATTTTGAAGATGAGTATCGTCTGCGGGTTTACGACTATATGATTCGCGAATACGAACTTGGTCGCACGCCTAATCCGGATGTTATGTGTAACCGAGAAGTAAAGTTTGATATGCTTCTAAAGGCGGCAGATGAACTCGGTTGCGCGTATTTGGCAACCGGTCATTATGCGAGAACGCTCACCGTTGCCTCCTCCCCTCAACGAGGGGAGGTGCCGAGCCGTGCGAGGCGGAGGGGTGTAGCTATCGGGCTGTTAAAAGGAGTTGATGACTCAAAAGACCAGTCCTACTTTCTCTGTCGTCTTGGTCAAAAAGAATTATCGCGAGCGATGTTTCCTGTCGGAGGAATGAAGAAAAGCGAAGTGAGAGCGATGGCGGCGGAAGCCGACTTACCGACTGCGGAGAAAAAAGACAGTCAAGGATTATGCTTTGTCGGCAAGGTTGATTTTCCGATATTTTTAAAGGAGCGATTGAAACCGAAGAGAGGAAACATCGTAACCACGGCTGGAAACATCGTTGGCGAACACGATGGCGTTTGGTTTTATACCATTGGTCAGCGCGAGGGACTTGGAATCGGTGGCGGTGTTCCGATGTACATCGTAGAGCGTCGCATAGACACGAACGAGCTAATTGTGGCGGTAGGAGACGATGACCCCGCGCTTTTTTCGTCATCCATAACCGTATCCGATGTACATTGGGTGTCTGGAGTCTCGCCATCATTTCCATTTTCTTGCTCCGCAAAGATTCGTTACCGCCATCCAGACGCATCTTGTGTCGTTTCCGGAGAAGGCAAAAATGTGATTGTCCATTTTAACAATCCTCAACGCGCCGTGGCTCCGGGGCAGTTTATTGTGTTTTATGCTGGTGATGAATTGATGGGCAGTGGCGTGATTGAAAAAGAAGAGACACCTATTTAGGGTGTCTCTTTAGTCCCAGGCGCATGGTGGACGGGACGGGATTTGAACCCGCAATGCAAGTTGTCAAAGCTCGTAAGGTTACCATTACCTCCACCCACGGCCTGGGGTACAAACAAAAACCTCCCTTGTCGCTGCTAGGGAGGTTTCTGCGACAACTTGCGTAAGAGAATTGTTCTCACAAACTTTACGATAAGATAGCAAGTATATGTGTTTTTGTCAAAGAAAAATTGTGGATAAACTTCAATACTCTTCCCATTCACGCTAACTTCCGTTATCCTACGGCAATGGAATTGTCCAGAATTCGCAATTTTTGCATTATTGCCCACATTGACCACGGTAAGTCCACTTTGGCGGACAGGTTGCTTGAGATTACGGGGACCGTGGATAAGAGAAAAATGCAAGACCAAATGCTGGACACGATGGATTTGGAGCGCGAACGCGGGATTACTATTAAACTTCAGCCAGCCAGAATGCGTCATATAAAAGACGGCGTGGAATACGAACTGAACCTAATAGACACACCAGGGCATGTTGACTTCGCGTATGAGGTTTCGCGTTCGCTTGCGGCTGTTGAAGGTTGCGTGCTTCTTGTTGACGCGACTCAAGGAGTTCAAGCGCAAACAATTGCAAACCTTTATCTTGCGATTGATTATGGATTGGAGGTCATTCCCGTATTAAATAAAATTGATTTACCTGCGGCGGAAGTTGAAAGACGCGCGGCGGAAATGATGAAACTGATTGGATGTAAGCGAGAAGATATTATTTGCGTATCCGGAAAAACGGGAGAAAATGTTTCGGAGCTGTTAGACACCGTTGTGGAGCGCATTCCCGCGCCGTCAGGGGACAAGAACGCTCCATCCCGCGCGCTTATTTTTGACTCGTTGTATGATGACTATCAAGGGGTCATCGCCTATGTCCGCGTGAAAGACGGCGCGTTCAAGAAAGGGGACGCGATAAAGTTTCTCGCGACAGGGGCGCATGGAACGGCGACCGAGCTCGGATATTTGGTGCCTAGACGCGCCGAAGATACGGTTTTGACTACCGGCGAAATCGGCTATATCGTAACCGGTTTGAAGGAATTGTCCGCGTGCCGAGTTGGAGATACCGTTGCGCTCGTGTCTTCGGACGCGAAATCGTTGCCGGGTTATCGTGAAGTTCGCCCGATGGTTTTTGCGGGATTGTTTCCAAACGAAGGGAGTACGGTTGAAGAACTTCGCGAAGGAATGGCGAAATTACGATTGTCGGACGCGTCTCTCACGATGGAACCGGAACGGTCATCTGCGCTCGGTGTCGGATTTCGTTGCGGTCTGCTCGGGATGTTACATTTGGAAATTGTGCAGGAACGGCTGAAGCGAGAAGCAGGAGTTGAAGTGATTGTTACGACGCCGTCAGTCGCTTATCGTATTTTGAAAAACGGCGGAGGCGAGGAAATAATAAAAAGCCCGATTGACCTTCCGGACCAGTCGCGCATAGAGAATATTCTTGAACCGTGGGTAAAATTAGACATCGTTGTTCCGCAAGAGCATATAGGCGCGGTTATGGCTTTGGCGCAAGGAAGGCGTGGCGTATACAAAACCACGGAGTATTTGGATAAAACACGCGTTCTACTTCATTACGAAATGCCGCTCTCGCAGGTCATAGTTGATTTTCACGACGCATTGAAGTCGGCAACATCCGGATACGGCTCCCTTTCGTATGAATTAACGGATGAGAGACAGGCGGATGTTGTTCGCATGGATATTTTGGTTGCCGAGGAACCTGTTGAAGCGTTTTCAACGCTGGTTTACAAAGAAGAGGCGCACGAAGCCGGGAAGCGGATTGTTGAGGTCTTGAAAGACGAAATACCGAGGCAACAATTCGTTGTAAAACTTCAAGCGGCGGTTGGAGGAAAAATAGTTGCTTCCGAGCGCATATCGGCTTTAAGGAAAGATGTTACCGCCGGACTTTATGGCGGAGACGCAACGCGCAAACAAAAGTTATTGGAGAAGCAAAAGAAGGGCAAGAAGAAAATGATGGCTAGAGGGCATGGCTCGGTTGATATTCCGTCAACGGCGTATGTGAAGGTGTTAAAGAGATAATACGATTTGCTCCGCGAGAATGTTTTGCCGCTAGAATGCATCGTCCGTCCTGCGGACTGGGACTCTAAGCATTCCAGTGGCAAAACATTTTCGCTTCGCCAAACAATGCATACGGTTCTACTCAATATTTTAGAGAAGCGCGGAATTTCCGAAAACGAACGGGAAAGGTTTTTGCACCCTGATTTTACGCGAGATACGCATAATTCGTTTTTGTTTCGCGAGATGAGAAAAGCGGCGGAACGACTTTTATTCGCGCTTGAAAACGGAGAAGTGATTGTTATCCATGGCGACTATGATGCGGACGGTATTTCCGGCACGGCGCTTTTAATGTCGGTGATTGAAGATATCTGCGCGCGTGTAAATTTAAGTGTGTATCGTTCCGGCAAAGTACGCTCATTTCTTCCCGACCGAGAGGCGGACGGTTATGGAATGAATACGAATACCGTTGAAAAATTCAAAAGCGAGGGTGTCAATGTAATTGTAACCGTTGATAACGGCATTGCATGCGTTGATTCAATTCAACGAGCGTATGAACTTGGAATGGAAGTCATTGTTGTTGACCACCACCAGCTTGCGAACGAGATACCCGACCGCGCGATTATTATTCACCCGCTTGCGCCGGGAGAAACATATCCGTTTTCCGGATTATGCGGAACGGGCGTGGCGTACAAATTGGCGGAAGCAATGTATGCGGTTCTGCGAGAACGCGGATATGATATTCCAGAGGGAATTGAAAAGTGGCAATTGGACTTGGTGGCGATTGCGACGGTTACGGATATGGTGCCGATGTTGGTAGAAAATCGCGTGCTTGAATTTTTTGGGTTGAAGGTTCTGAATAAAACAAGAAGACCCGGACTTTTGGCGCTGATGGAGGTTGCAGGAATTGAAATAGGGCGGTTGAATACGGAGGACATCGGGTTTCGTATCGGGCCGCGACTGAACGCGGCGGGAAGAATGGCGCATGCGAACGAAGCGCTCGCCGTTCTCTTGGAAAAAGACGCGAGCAAAGCGTTAGAGTTGGCGCGACGATTGAATGAATTGAACGCGTTGCGACAAAGAGAAACCGAGATTGCGGTAAAACTCGCTAAGAGCGTTTGTAATGTGGAAACAAACGATAAAATGATTGTGTCGTTTATCAGCGAAGAAATGAGACCCGGCATTGCAGGCCTTGTTGCCGGCAAGCTGATGGAGGCAACCGGAAAACCTGCGCTTGCTCTGGCAAAAGTCGGCGCGAACTATGTCGGTTCCGGCCGCGCGCCTGAAGGTTTTCATCTCGTTGAGGCGATGGAGTCATGCAGAGAGTTCATGCTCCGTGGCGGAGGTCACCCGCAAGCGTGCGGTTTCACGATACATGAGGAAAAAATCGGTATTTGGATTGAAGCGATGGAGAGGTATGCAACCGCAAAGTCGTTTGTTGCGAACAATGATGTATTTCCGGACGCGGAAATTTGTCTCGCCGATGTTTGTTTGAATTTTCTTGCCGACTTGAAAGGGATGGAGCCGTTCGGGGTCGGAAATTTGGAACCGCTGTTTATTATTCGCGGAGCGAACTTGTTGTCTGCAGAAGCGATTGGAAAAACCGGAACACACGCTCGATTGTCATTCTCGGACGGAAAGACAATAATGAGCGCAGTTGCGTTCGGACAAATGGAAGCGACGCGCGTCTTTAAGTTCGGAGATAAGGTTGACCTCTTTTTCCATGTAAAGGAGAATGTGTGGAACGGTTTCTCGCGTCCGCAAATACGAATTGAAGAAATTAGGAGAATATGAAACACGGCATAATGTACACAGACGGCGGTTCACGCGGGAATCCGGGTCCGGCGGCTTCCGCGGCTGTTTTGTTTTCTCCGTCCATGCAAGAAATAGCGACCGCAACAAAGTTTCTTGGCGAGGCGACGAATAATGTGGCGGAGTACACGGCGATTATCATAGGGCTGGAGCGAGCGCACCAAGAGGGAATCACTCATCTTGTCGTTCGTATGGACTCTGAACTGGCGGTTCGTCAATTGAACGGGCAGTACCGTGTTAAGAACCCGGAACTCCAAAAACTTTTTCTTGAGGTTCACAAGCGTCTCTCAAAGTTTTCAAAAGTATCATTTACTCACATTCGCCGCGAACAGAATATTGAAGCGGACGCGCTGGTAAACAAGGTGTTGGACAGAGAAGAGAGGAGATAGAGAATCAAGGAATCCGGGAATCAAGGAATGGTGGCGGCGCATCGCGGATTCGTTTTTGTGGTAGAATGTATCAATGGCGATTTTCAGAAAAAAAGAAACGCGGTTTGTTGGCGTTGACATCGGCGCGGGAGGCGTGAAGCTCATTGAGCTTTTGTTTGAAGACGGCGTATATAAGCTCATGACTTACGGCGCAACCGACCGTTTAGCGGATGTCGTGGATACTCCGCTTACGGAAAATGCCGAAGAAGCGGTTTTGCACATTCAAAAGCTGGTAAAAGATGCCGGTGTTGTCGGAAAAAAAGTGGTTGCGTCATTGCCGGTTCATTCGGTTTTTAGTTCGGTTATTGCGATTCCTGAAGTTAAGACGGAGGAAGAAAGGCGTGTTTTGGTGGAAAAACAGGCGGCGAAACTTATTCCGATGCCGCTTGAGCAGATGGTTATTGATTATCAAATTATTGACGGTGAAGCGGAGAAAAGCGGAAAGACCGTGTCGGTTCCTTCAACAGGCGCCGAAAAAAATATTCGCGTGCTTATCACGGGTGCCACGCGGAAGATGGTGAAAACATACACGGAAATATTTGACAAGTCGGGTATGGATTTGGAAAGTTTGGAAACCGAACCGTTCGCGCTGATTCGCTCACTTGTCGGCACGGACAGAAGTTCAATCATGATATTGGATGTCGGCGCATTCAGAACGAATATGACAATAGCGGAGGACTGCGTGCCGTTCGTCAACCGAAGCATAAAAGTCGGCGGCGCGATGGTTACGAGAAAAATAGCCGAACAAATGGGAGTATCTGTCGCGGAGGCCGAACAAATCAAACACGACCTTGCGGAGGGGCAAACCGACGGAGTGCCGAAAGCGGTTGAAGATTTATTTATGCCTATTGTGAACGAAATTTCGTATGCGATGAAAATGCACGCCGAATCCGAGTGGGCGAAACAGGCAAAAGTTGAGAAAGTTATTTTAACCGGAGGTTCGGCGCATTTACCCGGATTGGATGTGTTTCTGACCGAGCGGCTGAATGTCAGAACCTATGTAGGCGACCCTTGGGCCAGAATAAAGGTGCATGAATCGTTGCGGCCCGTTTTGGACGAGATAGGGCCGAGATATTCCGTGGCGCTTGGGCTGGCGATGCATGCGAAGAAGGAAGAGAAACAGGAAAGCATAGAAGAAAATGAGAGAGAAAGAACCAAAAGATAAAAATATGGAAATGGAATGGGAGAGCAGACCTGAACTTTTGGGGATTTTGGTGCGACCGTCGTTTGAGGCGTTTACGCACAGAATCGGCGACCTATGCCATCGCATTGCGACAAGAACGCCGCGAGCGGGAATGCTGATACGACTAAAGCCGGAAACGCATCTGCGCGCCGTTCCTCCACTGCTGTTGCTTGGAAGAAAAATAGCGTTTGTCGTTGACGACGAGGACGATATAAGAAGAGCGGTCGCGCGCATAATTATCGTCGGCGGCGCGCATCTGCGCGATGAAGAAACGGCGGTATATGATGATGGCAGGTGGTTTTCCGCCACGCTATTTAATTTGGCGTCGTTGTATGACAATGTCAGGTGATTTCAATAAACGCGTTTGTGTTTGCGATGAAGATGAGTTTATTTCGCAGGCGCTTCTTCGCCTTTTCAATAAGAGGGGCATCGCTGTTTCAATCGCGTCCGACGTAAACGAATTATGGAATGTTGTATCCGAAAATTCATTTGATGCGATTGTGTTTGAGCCGATTCATAACGGAGAATGCCGTTCGGAGATTGTCCGCAGTTTTATTTCCCGCGAGTTTCCGGTTGTTATTTTCACATCAGCGAATCATCCGGACGATATATCGGCGCTTGTATCACATACGCCATCCGCGATATTTCTGAAATTGCATTCGTCACCCGCGCGGGTAGTGGAACATATTTATAGTTTAATTCAATAATCGCTATGTGGCGTTTCCTTGCGCCATTAGTGATATAATCAACTCGTATGTTAAAAGGACTTACTCTTTTTGAAGGACTGGTGTTTGGAGGGATACTTGCCGTTGTTGTTTTCGGAACCGGATTTGCGACGGCGGCGGCGAGGGAACGGGCAAGGGATTACAAGCGATTGGCTGATGTGGTTAGAATTCAAAGCGCGCTTGAAATTTATTTCAACGATAAAAACAGTTATCCGATTTCGGCGTCTCCGGTGGCGCTGGGTGGGGAAGGAGCGAAATGTTTGGATGGAACCGGGCTTCAGGCGGCTTGCCCGTCAAGCGGGCGAGTATATTTAAACCCTATCCCCGGCCAGACCGCGATTGGTCTTGGCGGGGGCCTGCCGAAGGCGTATATGTATGAAAGTGATGGGGAAAACTATGTAATCACGCTTGGTATTGAACATAAAATACCGGAAGTTGGGGTTGAAAAAGGCCTCGTTTGCGCCCGCCCCGGTCAAAACCTCGCTCCTGCAATAGGCGGAAAATGTGGCTTAAAATAGCTGTTTTCATGATTCCCTCCCCTAAATAGGGGAGGATAGGAGGGGTACGACAATTATTCAATGGGAATTAACCATCCCCGAACCTCTTGACAAAGAGGTCTTTTTTTGATATAAAATCACCACGATTGGAGATGAGATTTGGGGAGGGCGCGGTAATTCTCTCCGCCACCCTTCACTTCTGCTCCAACCCAGTGGCCAGCCATTAATTGATGGCTGGCGGAGGCAAGGTCGCGGTTTGCTCCAGACATGGAGGCCCGCGATTATCTAGAGGAAACGAGTGCGATACTGGTCGCATGATTCTCTAGACAGGGATGACTTCCCTGGCAAGATACCTTGGGGGGCGTAATGCCCCCAACGAGTTCAGTGGCGCAAAGTTAGTTGTGCGCCACAAGAAGGTTGGGAGTGTTCCACGAACACTCTCTACTCCCAACCATCGGACTACCTCCCATACATTGAAATGGGAGGGGCGGACAGCCGAAAGGATACCAGGGCAACTTGGTACGGCTGTTCAGAGAGTGGTCTTAGTTCGCGCGGTCTTCCTTGTGGAGCGCGAACAAAAGACAGTGTGTGTTTCCCCCCTCAACAAGAGTGGCGGGGAATCCACACGACCTTCCCCGACCATGTTGGGGGACTTTACGGCTCCCCAGAGAAGCTCTCTCTGGGGTGCTTCTTTTTTTGACATATATTTCTTCATATGGTCTGCTTGTATTGAAAGGAGGCGCTATGCCAAATCGTGAAGACACATGGAAGGCGATTGTGGTCTGCGCATGCGCAGTGTCCGCAGTTGCCATATTCTTGATTACCGCCATCTTCAACACTCATTAGACTTCGGTTCTCCCGCGGTCTTTTATTTTGCTTAATCATTGCCTCCTCCCTCGTCAGGGGGAGGTGCCGAGGAACGAGGCGGAGGGGTTGTTTACTTTCGCTGTGGATAAAGGGGTCTGACCCCAGTATCGTATTCAGTCCAGCACGGCGCATCTCATCCAAACGAGAGAGTCCTATTTATACAGGAGACGCCCCCATGGGTCGTCTGTACAGTATCCAAACCCTTCCTCCCTTCCATACTTCCCCCTCCTTCCCACTTATCCACAAATGCTTGCCAATTTCCCGAAAACAGCGTACCTTTCCCGTTTGTAACTGGAGGGAAGAGTCATGGTTCTAAACCTAGTGGCGAAAAAGATTGCTTTGCTGTTGGTGCCAGTTGGGATGATGATTTTCGCTTGGGAGCAAGAACGACACGAGGAGAAGGAGAAGCCACGAGTGAGGGTGGCGCACCGTGTTCCTCGTAGCACGGAATGCGAACTGTCGCTCTGTGCGCGACCGGATAACATAGTGGGCGAACCGGATTTCGCTGTCGGGTTCTCCGACGAGTTCGTGGGACACCCGGCAATAGAGGAGGACGCCGTTCTTCGTCTACAACCGCATGCTGGAGACGACACTGGGCTGTGGTGCGCTCACTACCGCGAAGTGCCCACAAGCGGGAGATTCTTTCTTCGCGTGAGGCCACTTCTCGGTCTTGAGCTATACGACCTTCATGTCCGCTGTTTCGCCGAAGACGGCAGACGGTGGAAAACCCGACCGAGACCACCAGTGCGTCCAAATTCACCTGCGGAGTTTATCGTAGACCTTCATTGAGCCCATTAACCTATCTGGTATGGACTCTATTTTTATATTGGAAGCTCTTAAAAAAGCGATATGCTTGGGCTTCGGCTCGCCAACGCCTCGTCGTACCACTCAGTACGCCTTGACATTGGCTCGCCTCCAGCCCTTCGCATCTCATCTTTTTTTAGAGCTTCCTAACTTTTGCAGAGGTCTATATTGTTCTCTATAAAATACCCCATATCCAATATGATTTACCTGTCGCGTCCTTTCTTGTACACTTCGCTCATGCTTTGGCTTATCGTCGCTATCGTCGTTGGTATTTTTTCCGCCGCGCTCGTTACTGCAGGCGTGTTTAGAGTTCACGACGAATGGGAATGGATGCGGCCGAAAAAAGCGTGCATCAGATGTGAACTGCCCCGCACCGGTTTGGACTTCATCCCAATCGTCGGCGATATAGTAACTGGTGCCAGATGTCGTAAATGCAATACATTCATTCCGTGGCAATACCCGGTGATTGAGCTTACGATAATCGCGCTTGTAGTTTTTCATTTCTGGCGGTACACAAACGGAGTTTGGATTTCTGACACCGCGCTAGGGACAGATGTTTTGTGGTTGTGGATTGCTCGTGATGTCGTGTTTTCAATCTTCCTCCTAATCGTTTTTGTTTACGACATGAAGTTCTCGCTCATTTTGGACAATTATTCAATGCCCGCGGCGGTGGTCGCGCTTGTTCTGAATTTCCTGCTTGGTTTTGATATTTGGTCAATGATTGCCGGAATGGCGGTTCTGTTCTGCTTTTTCTTCATACAATACGCGCTTTCCGGCGGGCGGCTTTTGGGCGGCGGCGATTTGAGGATGGGGCTGATAATGGGAGCAATGCTTGGGTTTGGCGGTGGGGTAGTCGCTTTGCTTTTGGCTTATGTTATGGGCGCAATTGTCGGCTCGGCGCTTCTTTTGTCCGGTCGGCATACACTGAAAGACCGTGTTCCGTTTGGTACTTTTCTGTCGGTAGCTGTTTTTATAATGCTGGTTTGGGGTCCTGAACTTTTGGGATTGCTGATATGAACAAAGCAGGCGCAAAGGCGCGAATAGATGCGCTACGGAAAGAAATAAATTATCATCGGTATCAATATCACGTTTTAGACAAACAGGAGATTTCGGATTCCGTTTTGGATACATTGAAGCATGAATTGAAAACGCTTGAAGACGCTAATCCGGAATTTATTTCCGCAGATTCTCCAACGCAACGGGTTGGCGGAGCCGTGAAAGGCGGTTTCAAAAAAGTGAAGCATTCGGAGCCGATGCTTTCTTTAGAGGACGCGTTTTCAAGAGAGGATGTGGGAGAATGGTTGTTGCGTATCGGCCGTTTCGGTTTGAAGAATCCAGAACTCTTTTGCGAAGTGAAAATGGACGGGCTTGCCGTGTCGTTGCTGTATGAAAAAGGCAAACTTGTAAAAGCGGCAACGCGCGGAGACGGCAAGGTCGGCGAAGATGTTACGCATAATGTCAGAACGATTGATGCCATACCTCTTACGCTTCGGAATCCCGATTCAAAAGAGATGGCGCATTTGAAAAGTATCGGTGTGCCGACGGCGACGCTGAAAAAAATTGCGAACGCGTCCGAGTTGACTATTGAAATGCGCGGGGAGATGTATTTTCCAAAAGATGCGTTTGAGGCATTTAATAAGAGCGAAGCGAAGGCCGGTCGGGAACCGTTCGCAAATCCGCGAAATGCCGCGGCCGGCACAATTCGACAAATTGACCCGAGGGTCTCTATGACTCGCGGGTTGGCGTTCTATGGCTATTCGCTGGTATCCGACCTCATTTTTAAAACACATGAACAGGAGCACGAAACGATGCGAAAAATGGGCATCCCCGTGAATTTATTTATGCGAAGAGTAAAAACGATTGACGAGGCGGAAAAATTTTACGACGGGCTGGTAAGAAAACGCGGCACATTGAATTATTGGACGGACGGTGTTGTGCTTCAAGTAAACAGCCGTGATGATTTTCGCGCGCTTGGCGTTGTCGGTAAAGCGCCACGCGGAGCTATCGCCTGGAAATATCCTGCGGAGGAAGCGACGACTAGATTGCTTGATGTTGCGTGGTCGGTCGGGCGAACGGGGCAAGTAACTCCGGTTGCCGTTTTGGAGCCGGTTTTAGTGCAGGGAACGACAGTTGAACACGCGAGTTTGCATAATCAGGATGAGATTGAACGCTTGGGAGTGAAAATAGGCGACACCGTGGTAATCCACAAAGCAGGCGACATCATTCCGAAAGTGATTCGCTCGTTTGTCGGGTTAAGAACAGGCAAGGAAAAAAATATCGTACCGCCGAAGGTATGTCCTGGATGTGGTGACGCGCTTGTTAGAAGTGATGGCGAGGTTGCTCTGGTTTGCAAAAACCGTGGGTGTTTTGCGCGGCTTCGCGAGAGATTCGTTTTTGCCGCCGGAAAAAACGGATTGGATATTGAAGGAATGGGAGAAAAAACAATCGACCAACTCATGGACGCAGGACTTCTCCAAAATCTTGCGAGTTTCTTCAAGCTGACAAAAAGCGATTTTCTTGGGCTTGAAGGATTTGCCGAATTAAGCGCGGAGAAATTGAAGATGGCGGTAGACGGAAGACGGGAAATCGCCTTGCCGATATTTCTGGCGTCTCTCGGCATACCGCATGTTGGGAAAGAAACCGCGCTTCGGCTCGCGAATCATTTCAGAACACTTGATGATGTTATCGTGGCGACACCAGACGAGCTTGTCGGCGTAGAGGACATCGGCGAAATCGTCGCAAAGTCCATCGTTGAGTACTTTAGACAACCGCAGCACATTGTTGAACTGAACGACCTTGCAAATGCGGGCGTAACGGTTCTTTCTTTTATGCCGAAAAAAGGAGGAAAACTTTCCGGAAAAACATTTGTGTTGACCGGCACAATGGACTCGCTTTCAAGAGACGAAGCTAAAATGAAGATACAGAGTTTGGGCGGTAGAGTTTCCGGTTCGGTTTCAAAAGAGACGGATTTTGTGGTTGTTGGAGTTGACCCCGGCTCTAAAGCAATAAAGGCGGAAGCGCTAGGCGTGAAAATATTGAATGAAAAGCAGTTTTTGGATATACTCAATCAATAAATCTTATGCCCTCCATCTGCCAAGACATAGCAAACGAATATAACGAACTCATTAAATTAAGAGACGCTTTTCTTATTGAGCACAATAAAGGAAAAG
>CAYIOW010000010.1:0-26757 GCA_964365275.1 uncultured Gammaproteobacteria bacterium | reverse complement strand
AAAAACCCCAGTCCGTAACGGATTTACCGTTATGGAATGGGGCGGCGTAATCCGTTAGCGGGGTCAGACCCCCTTACATATGAGAGACGGCGAGAGTTACAGTTCTGCGCCGAGGGAGGAAAGGACAGTGAAAATTGATGCGGCGCGGTTTGTTGACGCTCCTTCCGAAATGCCGGATGGTTTTAGAGCCCGTGAAGGAATGATTGAAGCTCTGCCAATTGAGAAGGCCCCGATTGAATTCGCCATGACGGTGGCTAATTCAAAATCGCTTGAAACGCTTGAAGTCCGCGGATTGCCGGAGCAAACCGTTATGAATAACGCGATTATCGTTCGCGGAAATTTACTTGGTCGCGGTGCGTTTGGTGAGGTCTATTCGGCAAATGCCAAGATTGTGGACGCGACATTGAGAAGATTACTTTGGTCAGCCGCAATAAAAAAGCCGCTTAAGTACGAGCCGAATGGCGGAAGATATGTTCTGAAAGTAATTCCTGGAAAGCCGATGGACCCCGAGATACGCGATGAGCGGTGGAATACAATTATAGAGAACGAACTTGTCGGGAGCGATGTCGCCGGCGTCTTAGTTTCGGCAAAAGTTTTTGAGTCGCCGAAACAAGATAGAGTATATGCGCTTCTGATTGACCGAGCGCCCGGAGAAACTCTCTCCAAAACGAAAGAAATAGCTGATGATAGTGAAAAAAGGTCGGTTTTGTATCAAATAAAACTTGCCATCGCGATGCGGTCAATCGCGGCTAATCTTTCAGGTTTTCATAAGCGCGGTTGGACGCACAGGGATATAAACCCAGGCAACTTAATGGTTGATATGGAAGTACCGGTTCTATCGCGGCCAATTGATTTTGGAATCGCTGAAGGCGGCGGACTTGATCGCGATATGAACGCGGACAAAAAGGGCGGGATTGGTACTATTTCGTATATGACTCCAGAGGCGTTAAGTGAAGAGGACGAAAGGAAGAATGAAAGGGATATATACGCGCTTGGCTTAAGCTTCGGCGAGGCGCTTGGATTGATGAGGCCATCAAAAAAAAATGCGGACGGCTCTTATATGATTCTTGGGCAGATTGCATTGGCGACAAGTAGCGGAAAGTTCATTGAATCTGGGATACCTGACGAATATGTGCGAGGTGTTGATACGCTTTCAAAATACGCCAGACCCTCGGGAGCGCGACAGTCAAAAGCCGGGAAGGAGTTTTTCAGATTGATTTACGATATTGTGCGACCTCACGATTGTACGGAAGATAGACAATTTAAATGGGCAAAGTGGAATAACGGAAAAGGGATAAGTATGGACGCCGTCGCTAAAAGATTGGACGAAATAATTTCGCTGTTTTCGGAGGAACTTGGCAAGCACGAAGAGTTTCTGATTATGCCGTCTAAAATTGAAGAGATGGAAAATGAGGTTCGCGAGGAAGCGGAGAAGAAAAAGGCGGAAGCTTTCGCGCGGTGGAGAATACTTCAACGCGAAAATCCGGGAGGGCAGTATGAAGCGGAGCTGTCGGAAGCTATGGATGCCTTGCTGGACGCGAGAGACGACATATCGCGAGCTGTTATGGCTGACAACGCATTGGAGATATTGGATAAGGCGGAGAAAATCAGTCGCGAAGAAATTCAAAAAAAGAGAGTCGCGTGAAGTATCATTGTTGACATTAAGGAACGATGATACAATTCTTTTAATCATCAATTCTTAATTTTTTTCATATGTCCAACGCATTTCCGCACCGTCTCGGGCGGACGCTCTCGCTTTTTGCGGGGCTGGTGCATATTGTTTGGGCGCTTTTAATCTGGCTCGGCTGGGCAACGCCTCTGCTCGGGTTTGTCTACGACATGCATTCGCTGAAAATTGCGTTTACTGTCGGCGCGATGTCGGCTTCAAAGGGGCTCGGACTTGTCATTCTGACTATGCTTGTCGGCTATGCCGCCGGCTTCATAATCGGAACCATCTGGGAAAAAGTAAAATAATATGACACGAAAAAATCTTGGCGCTTTTGAAAGAGCCACTAGAGTTGTTCTGGGTTTGGTGTTTGTTTACGCGGCGTGGAAATTATTCAAACATCCGGTGGCGCAGACACTTTCCGCGGCTTTCGGTTTGTATTCCTTTTTTGAAGCGACCAGCGGATTCTGTCCGCTTTTGAAACGGCTCGGCGCAGATAAGCCGTCAGATATTCTGCGGCCGGAGCAATCGCGTTTATTAACGCTCGCGGCCGTTCAAATGGTTTTGGCTTATGAATGGTATGCGACAGGAATGGAAAAACTGCTTGCCGGCGACTTCATCGCGAATATGCCTAAGTCGCTTGCGGCGTTCGCCGGAAACAATCCGCATTTATGGTATCAAAATATTCTGAACAGTTATATCGTTGAAAGAGCCGCTTTGTTCGGTTATCTTGTTGAATGGGGAGAGGCGTTTGCCGGATTGGGACTGGTGTTAGGTATGGCTTGGTATATTTTCGCGTCTTCAGCGAAACAGAAACGAATGGCGCTGATTCTTTCAATCGCTTCGCTTGTCGGCGGAGCGTTGATGAACGCCAATTTCTATTTTGCCGCAGGTTGGTTGTCGCCGAGCACTCATGGAGTAAATCTCGTTATGCTATGGGCTTCTCTGGCGCTGATTTACGGCTGGATTTCAGAATATCGGGCTTCGCTGAAATAATAAAAGACAATGCAGATAAAAGACAAACGATTCTGGTCGCTGATGGTTTTCGCGCTTGTCGCGCAAGTGATAGGCGTCTGGTTTTATTTTATTGTTTTTGACGAAGGAACGACCGCGAGAGTTTTGTATGCCGTAGTGAAGATAACAATGCTCGCATTGCCGATTGTATTTGTCGGCCGCATTGTTAAATTGCGGACGCTGTTTGCAATTTGTTCGCCAAAAGCGGCGTTTAGCGGCCTAATGGCTGGCATTATTATGTCGGCGGCTGTTCTGGCAGTTTATACGGGTCTTTTTGAACGCGGATTTCTTTCCAAAGATTTTGCTGAAGCGATAGCGGATAAGATTTTCGCTTACGGAATTACGGAATATTATTTGTACTTTGCGATTTTTCTGTCGTTATTGCATTCGCTGTTTGAAGAATACTACTGGCGTTGGTTTGTTTTCGGCGGATTAAGGACGCGGTTGTCGTTAAAAAGCGCGGCGTTAATTTCAAGCGCCGGTTTTTCTTTGCACCACTTCATCGTCTTATACGGATTTTTGCCCATCGCGTTTGTTCTTCCGTTTGGAATTGCGATTGGAGCGGCAGGATACTATTGGTGTGTGTCTTATGAACGATACCGTTCGGTAATTCCTGCATGGATAAGCCACGCTCTTGTTGACGCGGCTATTATGCTGGTAGGGTATACTGTGATAAATTGGCGGTAATGGACTTTGTGTAAAGTCCTTAATAATGCTTATGCAGTCGGAACAACAGATTTTTGAAGAAAAATACAGACAACCGATTCCGGTTTCGGATTATTTTCTGAAAAAAGCAAATTCAATTGTGAGGGCGCTTATCGTGTCCGATGTGCTTTGGATTTCCGGAATGGGATTGCTCGGGCCGATTTTCGCTCTTTATGTGGTTGATTTTATCAATGGAGGAAACGCGGAAATTGCCGGCATCGCCGCAACTGTTTATTTGGCGACGAAAAGCGTTATGCAAATTCCGGCGGCAACGATAATTGACAGGATACGCGGCGAAGTGGATGACTACACAATTTTGCTGGCGGCGACTGCCGTCGGAGCGTTCCTGCCGATGTTGTATTTATTTATTGAAACGCCGATTCAGCTTTATGCTGTGCAATTTTGTCTCGGTTTGGCGATGGCTTTTGCCTTTCCTCCGTTTATGGCGATTTTTACCAGACACATAGACAAAGGAAGGGAGGGCTACGAATGGGGAGTGTATTTCACTCTTGTTGATATGGGTTCCGCCATCGCGGCCGGAGTCGGAGGGTTTTTAGCGGCGAATTACGGATTTCAAAGCGTAGTAGTCGGGGTCTCAACTCTTGGGTTGCTTGGTATTTTTGTCATCATTCCGATAAGAAAATATATGCGCCGCGCGCATATAAAATAACCGTGTATGATTTTTGTTGTTTTTTTCGCTCTGATGATTGTCGCTCTCGGCGTCCTTATGTTTGCGGTTGTATTGCACAAATATAAACTTATGTTCTGGACGCTCGCGGCGATTATGATGTTATTCATTATTGTTGGAATTTTCGGGCAAGCGTGGATTCCAAAATAATATGAAGATTCATAGTTCGGCGTTTAAAGAAGGCGAAGCGATTCCTTCCAAATACACATGCGAAGGACAAAACATCTCGCCGCCTCTTGAATGGACGGGCGCTCCGAAAGATACCTATGTACGATAAAGGAACGGCTGAAGTCAGGATTGATAAACTGGTTTTCGGAGGACAGGGGATTGGGCGGTTGGAAGACGGAAGAGTTGCTTTTGTTTGGAACGCGCTTCCTGGCGAAGTGGTTAGAGTTAATGTGAAGAAGCAAAAAAAGACGCATATTGAATGTGTGGCGGTTGAAATTCTGAAGCCGTCGCCAAGTCGTATCGTTCCGGAAGAACCCTGGTATCTTTCAACAAGTCCGTTCGCCATGATGTCGTTTGAAGAAGAGCAGAGACAAAAGAAAGAAATGGCAAAAGAGGTTTATGAGCGAGCCGGAATTACGGTTGATGTCGGCGCCGTTGAGACGGACGGTCGTATCGCCGGTTACAGAAATAAAATGGAGTTTTCGTTCGTTGAGGGCGCGGACGGTTTGCCTGCGCTTGGATTTCACGAAAGAGGAGGACGCGGTTTGTTTGCAATTGATAGATCGGTTTTATGCGATGATGTTGTGAATGAAACGGCGAACGCCGTTCTCGCGTGGACGCGCGAGCAAAGAATCCCTCTCCGTTCGTTAAAAAGCGTCATTGTGCGAAGCAACGGAGCGGGACAGAGCGTAGCCGGGCTTTTCATAAAAGACCGTTTGTCGTTTTCATCGTTTCCTGTTTTAAATGATGGATTTCTTGGCTTTGACATATATTACTCCACGCATAAAAGCCCGGCATCGGTTCCAACCGCGCTCTTAAAACATATCGGTAGCGAAAAGCTAACTGCGACAATACTTGGAAAAAAGTTTTCGTTTGGGTTGTTCAGTTTTCTTCAAGTGAACATTCCGGTTTATGAAAAAATGCTCGGCGACCTTTCGTCTTTTCTTATTGCGGATGAGGCGATTACTGATTTTTATTCAGGCATCGGTTCCATCGGTATATCGGTTTCGCCGCGCGATAGTTTGCTCACGCTTGTTGAGAGTGAGAAAACCGCGGTGAACTTTGCCGAAGAGAACGCGCGGGCAAACGGTTTGGATAATGTTCGTATTTTTGAAGCGCTGGCGGAGGACGCCGTTTCAGAGATTCCAAACGACCGCGCGCTTATCGTTGACCCTCCAAGGGCCGGACTGCATCCCGATGTGGTGAAAATGATTTTAGAAAAATTACCGCCGACAATATTTTATCTTTCTTGCGACCTTGCCACTCAAGCGCGAGACCTTGTTCTTCTTCAAGTCGCATACGAAATTCAACGGATAAAATTATACAATTTCTTTCCGCGCACACCCCATATAGAGTCATTGGTTGCATTGAAAAGAAGGTGATATAATTCTGTATTATGAAAAGCGACACAAGAAGCATGATGTTGTGGGGAGGATTTATCGCGGTGATTGTGTTGGGGCTCTGGTTTATTACAAAAACGCCGACCGATAACGGAAAAGAAACTTTGCTTTTGGATAAACCGTCCGCCAGCGACCATGTTGAAGGAAATGCGCAGGCAAAAGTAGTTTTGGTTGAGTATTCAGACCTTCAATGCCCCGCCTGCGCGAGATATTATCCGGTAGTAAAACAAATTCGCGAAGAACTCGGAAACGATGTCATGATTGTGTATCGTCATTTTCCGCTCAGACAGATTCATCCCCACGCGGAAATTGCGGCAAGAGCGGCTGAAGCGGCCGGCATGCAGGGAAAATTCTGGGAAATGCACGATATAATGTTTGAATTTCAGCAGGACTGGTCTGCCGAAATCAATCCTAAGGACAGTTTTGAGAGATACGCGGCGCAAATAGGATTGGATGTTGGCAGATTTAAAGACGACATCAACTCAAAGGCGGCAAAAGAAGGAGTGCAGAACAGCTATGAAAGTGGGTTAAGAAACGGAGTGAACGCGACGCCAACTTTTTATCTAAACGGAGTAAAGATAGAAAATCCGAACGGATATGGTTTGATTGACATAGTGAAGGCAGAGATTGAAAAAGTAAAAGTGGAATCCACGGGCGAAGAAAATGCCACTCAATAAAAACAAATTGCTTACGACCATACAGTTCGCCATGTTATTGGTGGCGATTTTGGGGTTTTTTGACGCATCGTTTCTTTCGTATGAATACTTCAAAGGAGAAGTGCCGCCATGCAAGATAGTAACGGGGTGCGAAACGGTAACGACGAGCGTATATTCCGAATTGTTCGGCGTTCCGGTGGCGCTAATTGGAGCCGTATATTATTTTATCGTGTCAACATTGTTGCTTTATTCAATTGACAGGAAGAGCGAAAAAATCCTTAATGCGGTTTCCAGATTCACCGTTTTCGGATTCCTTGCTTCGCTGTATTTTATGTTCTTGCAGATTTTCGTTTTGAACGCGCTTTGTTTTTATTGTATAATCTCGGCGTCAACATCAACTTTGCTTTTTGCGGGCGGCGCGTGGTTTTTGTCTTTAAATAAAAAAACGCTTCCGATTGCCTAATCTTATGATTTTTTACATTGGAATCCCGTTCATCTTGCTTGCGTCCGTCGGTATCGGAATGTTTTCGGCGTATTGGCTTGAAGATATAGGCGTTGGCAAAATGTTCGGAGTGTTCACGTTTACGCTCGGCGTTGTTATTCTTGTCGCGCTATTTGCCATTCAAAGTTCTACTTAATTAATCATTTTTGCTTATGCCATTTGGCAATTTTTCCGGCATTCAGCCGGGCATGCCCGCAAACGGTGGGATAGTCACGCGAAAGAAGGAGCCGAATCTTTTAGAGAGCGTAGTCGGAGTTTTTGTCGGGGTTCTTTTGGTGCTCGGTTCGCCGATTGTAATGTGGTTGGCGGAGAGTCAACACACAGCAGACGAATTTGCGACGGCGTCAGTCGTTGAAAGTTCGGACCCTGCGATTGACGGTTATGTGTCTTTTTCCGGTAGACCGAAACTGGCGGAGAAAGACGCCGGAAAGGCGTGTTTGGGAGGCGAATGCGTTTACGAAGAGGTTAATGACCAGGAATTGGTAACGAAGCAGTCGCGCGAGTGCGGAGACATAAGGGCGAGCGAAACGGTAAGAATTTTGGGAGATAACGGAGTTGAGTGCGATTCGGAAGGGAATTGCGAAAAGTGCTATAACATTGAGCGCGACACATGGGAGACGCAAAAGACAGCGGTAACTTTGAATCAGGTGCGAGTAGGAAGTTATCTTGCGAATCCGACTGAAAACGCCGCGTTTCTTGATATCGTGAAAACGATTAAGGATTTGGGCAAGAGCGCGGTGTCCGGGCGGCCTGCAAGAAAGTCGCTTGAAACATTCAAACTACCGGACACGCTTTTGGTAGCGGGTGAGGCGGAGGGGGGAATCGTCAATGCGCCAAAGAAAAATGTGTATGTGTTTTCGGCGTTTAATCGCGAAGCGACGGCAACCAAACTTCAGGAGCGCGACACTCAAAACAGGATAATGTTGCGAGTTGCAACCTTTCTGATGCTGTTCATCGGTTTTGGAATGATAATGGGACCTTTACAATGGCTTGGAAGACAATTTGCAGGAATTCCGGTTCTCGGTCCGATTGTTTCGCAGGGTTCTCGGTTTATGATAGGACTCGCTGCGTTTATCCTATCGGTTCCGTTGTGGATTGCTCTCTTCCTTATCGTTACGGTTCTTAAAACATGGTGGCTTGCGCTTCTCGTAGTTATTCTTATTGTCGCCGCCGGATTCTATATCGCGAAAAGAAATAAATAGTCTTATTTTCTGTATTTTAATTTTACAAATAATTCTCTCTTCTCCGCATTCGTAAGATTCCTCCATTCTCCGTTCGGCAATTTGCCGAGTTTGATGTTCATAATTCGCACTCGTTTAATCGCCGTCACTTTCTCTCCGGCCGAGTCCGCCATTCTGCGAATCTGTCTATTCATTCCTTCCGTGAGTATTATTCTGAACGCATGAGTATTTTGGAACGCGGTTCTGCACGGTTTCGTTTTCTTGCCGAAAATCATGGCGCCGTTTTCCATTGCTTTGAGAAAACTGTCGTTAACTTCTCCGAAGATGTGAACGATATATTCTTTCTCATGCTCTTCTGACGGACGCAATATTTTGTTTACGATGTCGCCGTCGTTTGTCAGAAGAATCAATCCGGATGAATTCTTATCCAAACGACCGATTGGAAATAGGCGAGTCGGGTAACCGACGGCGTCCAATATATTTTTTTCAACCTTTCTGTTTGTGGTAACTTCAATACCAGTTGGTTTATTGTATGCCAAATAAACCGTCTTATAATTTTGAATTACCGGTTCGCCGTTTACCACAACGCCATCGTCGTCTTCAACGATATCGCCTAGTTTTGCCGATTTTCCGTTCAAAAAAACCCTTCCGTCTGAAATCAGACGGTCTGCTTCGCGCCTGCTCCACCTGCCGCTCTCTGACAAAAATTTGTTTATTCTAGTTCTCATATTTCCGTGATATAATCGCACAATAACTTCAAATATGAAAATCGTCAAAGAAAGGAAGCGATACGCCGCGATGGTTATCGTTGCAACATTTTTGTCAATGTTTGCTTCGCCGGCGTTTGGGGCGACGGCATCTTCGTTCGTCTTGCACTCAACGGCGACTACATCGTTGAGCGCGGGACAAACATTTACTCTGATGGACATTGAATTGCCGAATCCGTCGGCGGATTCAATTATTCGCAACGCTTCGGGAAATACACCGGTTGGACAGACATTGAAAACGACAACATTGAAGTATGTTGACGCTAACGGAAATGCGGCATACGACTCCGGAGAATTGCTTTTATACGATGCCGGAGCGCCAAGCGTGCTTGAAACAGGCGATTTTCATGAGTCGGGAAATTTGCCGACGGCGCAACTTCAAACATTTTCTGCTGTTGAGCCGAACTTTGTCGGATATTTGGATGCGGACGGAAATTCCGCATACACAGTTGGAGAAAGGATAGTACAGCAGGAGATGGCGGGAACATCGGGAACGCTTTCGGCGACGCCAGACCCGATTCCTTTTAACGCAAACACGGAGAATTTCATTGACTTGAACAATAGTAACTCGTACGACTCATACGAACCGATAATTTTGGACGCCGACAACGATGACCATCTATCCGCCGGCGATTATGTTCTTTCTGACCGCACCACGAATAATGCTCCGCAGGTAAGGAGATTTGACGCGAACAACGGAGGAGACCAGAAAGTTTGCTATGAGGACTCGGGTACGGCATCCGGAGCGCTTGATGACAGCGACCAGTTTTGGTGGGATTCCGCGAGCGCCTGCACTTCATATAACACCGGAACCGACATAATATTAACTGGGGTTTCGCCGGTGGTAAGCGGCAACAGTTCGCGTGTAACTTCCGCAACGAATATGTCCGCCTCGCTTACCGAAGTGTGGCTGGGGTATTATGATGATAATGGTGACGGCGCCTACACATGCTCAAGAAATGGAATCTGCGAAGCGCTCATAAAGCAAACCGGCTATGCGAGTTCAGGCATAGTTGCCGGAGAGTTTAGCCGCAGAAGCGAGTTTTACGATTCAAGCACGGATGTAAACGGATGCGGCGGAATCGCCGGTTGTCTTGCGTGGGATGAAACGGGCGGACCGGGCTTGATAAAAAAAGACACTGATTTGTATTTCGTGTGGGACGCGCACACTTCCGGTTCATATGATTACAAACATGACATTCTAGACACCGTTTATGCGGGCACGGTTTCAAATCCGTCAAACGGATTATTGCGCGCGTTTCCGTCAAGTATGAAGTTTTACGCCTCGTCTTCAACTTTCACGGGCGCCGAAGCGATAGTTTCAATCACCGGGACGCAAACGCTTCAAAGTCAAACCGATATAAAGAAATCCGGTCCGATAGCGCTGTCAAACTTTTCTACGAATACAAGGTTTGCGGATTTGGACAACGATAATATTCGCGACACGAATGAGGACCTGATTAGCGACCTTGATTTATCCGGTACTTATCAAACGCATGCGCTATCGTCAGTATCGTTTACGAATGCCGGCACGGCGCTGAACGGCGATTTGGCTTGGCTAAAACTTTATCAGGAAAACGGCTCCTCTGTCGGTTACGATGCAGCCGATGCGCTGATCGCAAGTTTAACCGGCGGCTCGTACTTCGGACAGAATTTGGTTCCTGCGTCCGCCGTTCAGTTTACGACTAACGCGAATGCGAGACGAATCTATGCTGTCGCGCAAGTTGCCGCGAGTCCGGTGAACGGAAGGACGATTCAGGGAAAGATAAATACGAACGCTGTCGCAATGACTTCCGGTGAAGATGGCCCTACCGATTCGGCGGTAACGAACGGCGGAGTGTATACAGTCGCTACCGGAGGGCCACCGGACACTACGCCGCCTCCGGCTCCTCCGACATTTTCTTCAACTCCTGGGAACGCCAAAATAACATTGAATTGGACAAATCCTACCGTATCTGATTTCGCCGGAGTAACGATAAGAATGTCAACCGGCACATATCCGACGAGCGCCACAAGCGGAACTGAAGTTTATAACGGCTCATCAACATCCGCTACGGTTACGGGACTGACAAACGGAACGCAGTATTACTTTGGTATTTATGCATACGACACTTCAATGAATTATTCCACGACCACAAGGACTTCAAACACGCCGGTGGGAAGCGCGGATACGACTCCGCCCGGGCCTGTTTCCGGCGTTATTTCAACCGGAGGGAACGGGCTTGTGTCGTTATCGTGGACGAATCCGACCGCATCAGATTTCACCGGAGTTGTAATAAGGAGCTCAATATCTGGGTATCCGACTACAGCAACAAGCGGAACGGAGGCGTTTAACGGCACGGCAACTTCAACCTCAACGGTGATTACAGGGCTCACAAACGGGACGACATATTATTTCAGCATATTCGCTTTTGATTCTTCGGCGAATTATTCAAGCGCGGCAAATATAACGGGAACACCGGTAACAACGGCTGATACGACTCCGCCGAATCCGGTAACAAACTTGACGGCAACGCCGGGCAACGGACAGATTGCTTTATCTTGGACGAATCCAACAGCGTCTGACTTTTCAAGCGTCGCGATAAGGTATCAAGCGTCTTCCTCGGCGCCGACGACGCCGAGCGCAGGGATTTTTGGATACTCCGGTTCCGGAACAGGAGCGGTTATTTTGGGTCTTTCAAACAACACAACATATTCATTCAGCGTATTTTCGTATGACGCTTCGGGGAATTATTCCAGTCCGGCGACTATAAGCGGTGTACCCGTTAATCTAGTTGATACTACTCCACCGGGACCCGTTAATGGGTTTCATGCGAACGGAGGGGTTAATTCAGTAACACTTGGGTGGTCAAATCCGACGGACTCTGACTTTTCACAAGTTGTAATTCGTGTGTCAACAACCACATATCCGGCCACTATATTAAATGGTTCGGAGGTATACACCGGAAGCGGGACAAATATACTGACATCAGGCATGGCAGGCGTTGGTTATTATTTTTCGGTTTTCGCTCGCGATACTTCCGGTAATGTTTCAACAGGTGCCACCGCATTTGCCATACCAACGAGCACGACCGATTCTTCACCGCCTCCTCCTCCATCAAATTTGTGGGCGGCTCCCGGGGACGGTCAAATTACTTTGACATGGACTATTCCCACGGTGTCCGATTTCTCGGGTGTCATTGTTAGAGCATCAACATCCGGGTATGTAACGGCGGCAACATCAGGAGGTACACCGTATACTTTGACGGGCAATTCGTTAACTGTCAGCGCGGCAAACGGAGTGAGACATTATTTTTCCGTTTGGGCATTTGATTACTCTGGAAACTATTCAAGCCGCGTGATTGCGCAAACCACGCCGGTGGCATCTGTCATTCCGCCGGCGCCTTCACCTTCGCTAACGACACCAATTTGGAATGTTCCTGTGGGCTCGCTAATAAAAGCGGGACCGACTGCGGTGTATTACTATGCGAACGGAAAGCGGTATGTTTTCCCGAACGAGACGGTATTCTATTCTTGGTATCCAAGTTTTGATGGACTCTACCGTGTATCTGATACTGACATGGCGACAGTTCCGCTTGGTCCGCGCGTAACTCTTCGCCCAGGAACAACGATGATGAAAATTCAATCCGACAATCGCGTTTGGACGATTGAACCGGGCGGAATTCGTAGGTGGGTTCCATCCGAGGACGCCGCGCGCGGTTTATACGGAGATAATTGGAATACAAGAATCGTTGACCAAGATGTGACGCTTTGGCCGGATTATGTTGAAGGCACGCCAATGGGTGCGGTTCATTCAAACGGCACGGTTATGGTGGTTGACGGAAATACATATATCATTGAAGATGGTCAGCGGCGATTGCTTGCAACCGAGGGTTATTCGGCAAACCGAATTCAGTGGAAGCATGTACTGCAACTCTCAAATCCGCCGGTATATCCGATTTCCGCTACGGTTTCAGGATATGTTCCGGCATACAGCGACATAACATATTGATATGAAAATTCAATGCAAAAAGGGGAGGATTGAAGATACCTCCGCCGATGTTTTGTTGGTCGGATGTCTTGAAGGCGAAAAAATAGGCGGAGCGTTGGGCGATTTGGACGCGAAACTCGGAGGCGAGATTGCGGACGCGATTCACAACGGCGAATTTTCGGGAAAGAAAAACACTGTTTTGACCGTGCGATGTAGTGGGCGGCTGAAAGCGCGGCATATTGTAGTGCTAGGTTTGGGCAGGAAAAAGGATTTGAATTGTGAAGTGTTGAGGGAGGCCGTAGGTCTTGGAGTTAAAATCGCGCGTGGTTTGAAAGCGACCAGTGTTGCTGGCGTTGCGATTGGTTGCGGAGCAGGAGGAATAGATGTACGAGGCGGCACGATAGCGATGACGGAAGCGATGCGGCTCGCGGAATATTCGTTTGACGGCTGGAAAACGAAGACAAAGGACTCGCTACCGAGGATAAAAGAAGCGGTGATTGTTGAGGCCGACGCCAAAAAAATGAAAAATGTTGAATTTGGCGTTATCTTCGGTTCGCACTCTTCGGAAGCGGCAATTCTAGCCAGAAATCTTGTTAATGAATCGGCGTTTCATATGAAGCCGCGCGATCTGAAAATGGCTGCCGAAAAAATCGCCAAAAATTCAAAGCGGGTTTCAATAAAAGTATATGACAGGGAAGGGGCCAGAAAACTCGGAATGAACGCTTTTCTGGCTGTTGCGCAGGGTTCGTTGGAGGCGCCGTATTTCATTCATTTGGTTTACAAACCGGCGAAAAAAACAAAAAGGAAAATCGTATTGGTAGGCAAAGGCATAACCTTTGATTCAGGAGGACTTTCGCTGAAGCCGTCAGCTGCGATGGAAACGATGAAATGCGATATGGCGGGAGCGGCTTCGGTTTTGGGGGTGTTTTCTGAAATTGATTGGCTGTCGCCGCATTGTGAAGTTCACGGACTGATAGCCGCCTGCGAAAATATGCCGTCCGGTTCCGCATATCGTCCGGGTGATGTGGTTCGCGCAAAAAACGGCACGACAATTGAAGTGCTGAACACGGACGCGGAAGGTCGTGTAACTCTCGCAGACAGTTTATCGTATGCGGTGTCCCTCAAACCCGACATCATAATTGACCTGGCGACATTGACAGGAGCATGTGTTGTAGCGCTAGGAGAAGAAATCGCGGGGTTGATGACTAATACACCATCATTGAGGGATTCGCTGACAAAGGCGGCTGATGAGAGCGGAGAGAAGTTTTGGGAACTTCCGCTTTTTGACGGATATAACAAGGTTATTGAAAGCAAGATTGCCGATGTGAAGAATACCGGAAACAGCTGGGGCGGTGCTTTGACCGCCGGGCTCTTCTTAAAAAAATTTGTTGGCGATACTACATGGATGCATCTAGATATTGCCGGTCCAGCATTTGCGGAACGCGACTATTGTTCGTATATTCCCCTTGGGGGCACTGGTTTTGCCGTCCGAACACTTCTGCGATTCCTATAGAATTACTAATCTACCCAAGCAACTTCATCAACATACAAAAAAATCCCCAACTTTGTCTTTCACCTCTTCGGTGTCGGAAGTGAGGTGCCAGACGGCGGTATGGGGGAGAGACGAACCTGATTGAGAGAAGCGACTTCGTCCACAGGTTTCCATGCCTGTGTAACGAGCTCAAAGAGGAAATTGGTTGCTCGGTTTCTAACGAGTCGCACAGTTTTTTTCTCCGGTCCATTCGCCTTGATGTTTATCTCAAGCGAAGAGTCCTCGGAAAGAACTGTACGACACGCTATCTGCCACAGCGATTCAATTTCTTCCTTGGGCATCTTCCGCCCAATCCAGTCCGGATGCTGGCGTGCGATCGCTGAAAACCGCAGTCCCGGACGAACAGTGTCGCACGCATCTTTCATCTCCTCCGCGCTGGCAGAGCGCGTCGTGCAACACGCAAAAAACATGAAAGCGAGCGTGGCGAGGAGGTGTTTCATGGCCTTCTCCTTTCGCTTGTACTCTAACGCATTTCTAAGGAAAAAAGAAGAGAGTGTGATAATTAAAAACCTTACGAGCCATCGTTTCTGTAAATGGGCGCCTCAAACGATGAACCTTATGCCTTACCGAGTGTCTTTTCTCCGGAATGCCAGTCAAGCGGGCAAAGTTCGCCTGTCTGAAGCGCTTTGAGAACGCGTAGCGTCTCATCTATGCTTCGGCCGACCGAGTTATCGTTTACGCTTGCATATTTAAGAATTCCGTCCGGGTCAATAATGAAAGTTCCGCGAAGCGCTATTCCCTCGTCATCAATCAGCACGCCATACGATTCAGACACGCTGTGCGTCATATCGGAAAGAAGCGGTGTTTTTAGCTCGCCTAAATCCTTCAACCATGCTTTATGGGAATGTTTTGAATCGGTTGAAACGCCGAAAACGACAGCGTTAAGCGCTTCAAACTCCGCATATCGCTTAGAGAAACCGACAATCTCGGTTGGGCAAATGAAGGTGAAGTCCAAAGGGTAGAAGAAGAGTACGGTCCACTTGCCTTTGAAGTCGGACAGAGAGATTTTTGTGAACTCGCCGTTTCCTAGTACGCCATCCATAGTGAAGGAGGGCGCCGGCTCTCCGACTTTGGCTCTTTGATGGGAATCGTGCATGCAGTTTTCGCATTGCATATAGAAAGGAATTGAGGAATTAATGAATTTGGGCTAACTTGATTTCCTCCCCTAAATAGGGGAGGTTAGGAGGGGTATGACATTCTCTTTGCGCGTTCAAACCTCTCGGCGGCTGACTTCCAATCAATGTGTTTCACGAATACATCAATGTACGCCTTACGGTCAGCGCCATAGTCCGCAAAATAAGCGTGTTCGTAAACATCAAGAACGATGATTGGGATTGCGCCCCAAACACCTCCTTGGTCGTGCGCGTCCGAGTTGAAGATTCGTAATTCTCCAGCATAACTGTCCCATGCAAGCACAGTCCATCCTCTCGCGGCCATACCGCAGGCGGAAAAATAATTCAGAAATGATTCCAAAGAACCGTATCGTTCCTTCAAATTGTCAACGAGAGGGCCGGACGCATCACCAGAATCCGGAGTCATTGATTCAAAGTATGTTTCGTGCAAATACACCCCGTTTCTTGCGAACGCTTCGCTGTGTTTTAATGCGCGAAGCGGCGAGTAAGTTTGATTCGCTCCCGCGAGGTCGCGCTCGCCTTTTGCAAACGACATCAGTTCGGAAGAAATCTCTTCGGCTTTTTTAATATATCCCGCATATAGTTTGTCATAATGTATCGCCAGTGTTTTTTCGCTGATTCCGAGCATTTTGCCGGTTTCGTATGGGAGCGGTTTTTGCAATAACATAGATTTTAAGTTATGATTCAGAAAGTTGATTTTAGCACATTTATCGCTTATACAGTATGACTTCATTGTCTCGTTTGGGAGTGGCGCTGGCTATTGTTTCTTTTTTGGGCGCGGGCTGTTTATCAAACCGGCCCTACGGAGTGTCTTCATCAAATCCGGATGAAGAACTGCTCATAAACGGAATGTATTCGGCACCGGTAAAATATCGCGGAATGGGTTATCTTGTCCGACCGTCCGATTTAGTGGAAACGGGCAATGATGTTAAAACGATATCACCGCTTGATAATCCAAAGTTCGTTTCAATATCAGAAGCGAGAGCGGAAGATTATCTGATTGACGAAATAGACGGTCTCGTAATTTACGATGGCGGAAAGATGCTGTTCTTCCCGGAACAGATTCTTGCTTGGCACGAAATCGTGAATTTTAACATTGCAGACGAACCGATGACCGTAACTTTCAGTCCGTTTACAGAGACAGCTGTCGCGTTCAGCCGTTCTTTGTATTCCGGAGAAATCATCTCGTTGAAGAGAAGCGGTTATGCATGGAACAACAATTCTGTTCTGTATTCGCCGGAAACCGGAACTATGTGGTTGCAGGCGAACGGGCTGGCGATAGCCGGAAAAAACAAAGTCGGTGAGAAAATGGCGGTAGCAAATTCGGCAATAATGACATTCAAGGATTTTGAAAAGAAATATCCAAACGGCGAAGTGCTTTCGTCGGCGACCGGGTTTAACCGAAAATACGATGTTTCGCCTTATGGCGTTTATCGCGAATCAAAGGCGATATATTTCCCGATGGCGACAAAACCCGTTAAAGCGCTGAATGGAAAAGCATTTGTATATGGCGTTGATGTGAACGGCATTTTCAAAGCATATGAGCCGGGGTTGCTAAAGGACACCGGCCGCGGAGTGAAACACGATAAGGTCGGTGACGCCGATATTGTAGTATGGGTTGGGGAAGACGGTGTTTTAAGGGCGCACGAAAGCGGCGATTTTGTCTTCTCGTATCCCGCCGCGGGCGGATTAAAGGACCGGCTCGGTTATGTGTGGATGGTTGATAATGCAACCGGCGACCTCGTTCTTGGAGAGAAAAGATTATCAGGGATTTCAACATTAAAAACATTCTGGTTTTTTTGGTCGGCGTTTCATCCGGATACGGAATTATTCGCGAAGGTTCGCGGAAAAGGCACGGTGGACGGCTCGCCTGAACTGAAAGAAGGTGAAGGAAGTGAAGAGGTTGACGGTATTAAACTGGATGTTGACCCTTCAAAGTTTCCGACCGGAAACACGAAGGTTGAAGTTGAAACAAAATAAAATGACAGGAGCGTTATTAATGGTGGCGGTTCCGATAGGAAACGCGGACGACTGGAGTCCGCGGGCGGTTAGAACGCTGAAAGAGTGCGACTTGGTCATAGCCGAAGATACTAGGGTGGCATTACGACGACTTGCGGGAGCGGGAATTAAAAAACCGGTGGAGCGATATGACCACCATTCGCACGGAAAAGTGATTTCAAAGATTGCCGCTAATTTGCGCGAAGGAATGAAGGTCGCTTTTATATCGGACGCGGGCACGCCCGGAGTTGAAGACCCGGGAGGCCGGCTCGTTGAGGCGGTTGCGGATTTGATGCCTACTTTGCCGATAATACCGATTCCGGGACCTTCCTCCGTGATGGCGGCGTTGTCAGTGAGCGGTTTTCCCGCGGAACATTTCTCCGTATGCGGTTTTCCGCCAAAGAAAAAAAGCAGGGAAAAATATTTTGACGCGGTCATTTCAAAAAAAGAAACTGTCGTGATTTACGAATCAACGCACAGGATTCTGAAAACAATGGATTCTCTCGCCAAACGAGCTCCGGAGAGGCGGGCGATTATAGCGAGAGAGCTGACGAAAAAATATGAGACGATTCTTCGCGGCACGCTTTCGGATTTGTCGCGCCGCCTCACTTCGGAAGTAATAAAAGGCGAATTTGTTATTGTTCTTTCACCGATATGAAACCTTTCTATATCACGACAGCCATCGTTTACGTGAATGCCAAACCGCACATCGGCTTTGCTTTGGAGCTCGTGTATGCGGATATGTTGGCGAGATATATGCGGATGTCGGGAAAACCTGTTAAGTTTATAACGGGAACAGATGAGCATGGTCAAAAAATCGCGAAAAAGGCAATGGAGGCGAAGAAGGAACCGAAGGCGTTTGTTGACGAGGTGTCTGGCGATGTGAAGGAACTTGTATCGCTTCTTGAAATATCTGCCGATGATTTTATTCGCACGACCGATGAACGACATAGAAATGGCGTGGCAAAGTTTTGGGAGACCGTTATGAAGAACGGGTGGATTTACAAAAAACCGTATAAGGGTTTGTATTGCGTCGGATGCGAGTCGTTCAAGCTTGAAAAAGATCTCGTTGACGGTAAATGTCCTGACCATCAAACTGCGCCCGATACGCTTGAAGACGAAAATTATTTCTTCAAGTTAACCGCGTTTGAGGATAAATTGAAATCGTTATTTGCCGAACGACCGGACTTTGTTGTATCGGATGAACGCTTTAACGAGATGAAACATATCGTAAACGACGGACTGGAAGATATTTCAATCTCGCGTTCAAAGAAACTGCTTTCTTGGGGTGTATCAGTTCCTGGAGATGAAGAACAAGTCGTGTATGTATGGTTTGATGCTCTTGTAAATTATTTGACCGGTGTTGGATATGGAAGCGGAAAGGGTATTCCTCCGGAGTGGCCGGCCGATGTGCATATAGTCGGCAAAGAAATCAATCGTTTTCATTCAATCTTGTGGCCTGCAATGCTGATGGCGGCCGAGATTGAGGTGCCAAAACAAATTGCCGTGCATGGATGGATGACGGTTGACGGTAAAAAAATGAGTAAAACCGTCGGGAATGTTTTGGACCCGTTTGAACTCGTGAAAGATTACGGCGTTGAACCGTTACGATATTTTTTGGCGCGAGAGATTCCGTTTCACGGTGACGGCGATTTTTCGCAAGCGAGGTTCAAAGAACGATATGAGAATGACCTCGCGAACGAACTCGGAAATCTTTTGCATCGCGCGGTATCTATGACAGAAAGATATTTGGACGGTGAGATTCCCGATATAGCAACATTTGATTTGGAGACAGTTTGGCCGGATTACCGAAAGGCGATGGAGGAGTTGCGTTTCCACGACGCGCTTTCAGCAACATGGTCATTGGTGCGTCGTTTGAACAAATTTGTTGACGACAAAGAACCGTGGAAACTGGGAAAACTTGAAGATAAGAAGCCACTAAGCGATGTTTTATATGTTCTTCTGGAAGGACTGCGACATATCGCATGGATGTTGCTTCCGATAATGCCCAACACTTCGGTTATAATATTTGAACGCATCGGCACTTCGTTTGAAGCGCAAGCGTCTAAACCTCTCTTTGAAGCAATGCGTTGGGGTGAACTCAAGCCCGGCGCTCTGGTAAAACCCGGCGACCCGATGTTTCCGAAGGAAGAAAGGCATAGGAATGGTGTATAGGGTATAATATGGAGAATATATGAACACACTGGACATCGTATTGTTGCTTGTTTTGCTCGGATTTGCCGGGTTTGGTTTTACGGCGGGGTTGGTGAGGGCTGTGGCGTCATTGGCGCTGACGATATTCTCGGTTATCGTCGCATCGCGAATTTACACCGATGTTGCGGTGTGGATATTGCCGGAGTCGTGGTCATCTCGTTTTTGGGTTCAGATGACGGTCTTTATAATCCTAACCATTCTTCTTGGCCGACTTTCCGGCGTTCTGGTGAATGTTATTCAAAAAGTATTTGATGTCGTTGCGATAATCCCATTCACTAAGACACTGAATCGCATCCTTGGTTTTGTATTTGGGCTCATTGAGGGATTAGTTGTTGCGGGTTCCGTACTCGCTCTCGTGATGTATTTGGATAAGGTGCCGGATGTTTGGAAAACAGCGGTTGCTGGCGGCGGAATAGTAGTGAAATTGATAATGCTGACAACCGGCAGTTGGATTCCGGCCCTCTTCCCCGATGTGATTCAAAACGCGTTGGATTATTTAAGATAAATATGAACGCTTACATAAAAATAATTGCACCTTTGATGCAATTTGTGCTTGCTGTCATTGTCTTTATGGCCACGATGTTTTCTTATATCGGTTTAGAGTTTGTCGGGATGAGTCCGTTTAACGGTTTCGTGGAGATACCGATCATCCTAATCACTCTTGGACTGCTGATTTGTTGGTATGGAGAAAAGGTCATCTTACAGCTTGAAGGATTGCGACAGCCATCAATCATCGTACATCTTAGACACTCGTGTTTACTGTACGCGATTGGCATTTATAATCTTGTGCTTGTGATAGAACGCGGAGGCACCGGTGGATTGGATGCCGCATATATGGCCATCATATTTACTGTGATGATTTTCACTGCATTTGTTAACGCTGTTTACTTGTGGCGATTGAAGTCACGAACAGACAAGAATTGATGTTATGTTTGACACTCACTGCCACATACATTTTAAGTCGTATGATGCCGACCGAGAGGAAGTGTATTTAAGAACCGCTGAAAAGGGAGTGAAAATGATTACGGTCGGGACGCAGACGACGACTTCAAGAACGGGAATTGATTTTGCCGAAGCGCACGAAGGGGTTTGGTGTACGGTCGGACTTCATCCGAGCCATACGCATCATATGACAATCCACGAGGAAGGCGGTGAGGATTTTCAAACGCGCGAAGAAGCGTGGGACAGCAATTATTATCGCGCTCTCGCGGCGTCATCAAAAAAAGTCGTCGCAATCGGGGAAGTCGGTTTGGATTTCTATCGTTTACCGGAAAATGGAAAAGAGGAAATAATGAAGCGACAAGAAGAACAATTCCGACTAGCGTTGGACTTGGCGGATGAGTTGTCGCTCCCGGCGGTCCTACACATTCGCGATGCGTATTCTGACGCTTTTAGAATTCTTGACGAATACATACGGCAAGGGCGATTGCCACGACGAGGCGTCGCGCATTGCTTTACGGGCACTATGGAGGAAGCGCGAGGATTCTATGAACGGGGTTTTTTTGTATCGTTTGGCGGCATCATCACATTTAAGGACAAAAAAAGACCAGAGGCGCTGACGCCACTTCAAGATGTTGTTGCTTCGGTTCCGCTTGAATGGACACTGCTTGAAACAGACGCGCCATATTTGACTCCGGAACCGCATCGCGGTGAACGGAACGAGCCGTGGATGGTTCAGTATGTTGCCGAAACCGTCGCTCGGCTGAAAAACTTGCCGGTCGGAGAAGTTGAAGAAGAAACCGACAAAAATACGAGTAAATTATTTAATATATAAAAAAACCGTTGACCTGTTGAGGAAGCTACCGTATAATGCGGGCGCTTCTTTTTATGGCTGATAGAAATTACATAGTTTTTGCATACAAGATATTTGCGGAGTTTGGCATAACAATTGCTGTTCCGGCTGTTTTTGCAACGATACTTGGGAAGAAGCTGGATATCGTATATGACACCGGGAACCGATACCTCATTCTATGTCTATTGGTTGCCTTCGTCGTTACCGCGATTTGGCTTGTAAAAAGAGCATATTCGTTAAAAACTGAACTTGAAAACATAGATAAACACAGTTAATATGTTGCCCCCAATTGCCGCGGAACCGATTTTCCACCTTGGTAACTTTGTCGTTACCAATAGTTTGCTGAACGGCTGGATATCGGTTACGGTTATTGTATTGGCGGTGTTAGCGCTTTCCAGGAAACGAGAGATAGTCCCGAGAGGATTTCAGAATTTTGCGGAGTGGCTTTTAGAAACGATGCTTACATTTGCCGACCAAGTTACCGGTGATAGGAAGACGACGGAAAAATTCTTCCCTCTTGTTGCGACTATTTTCATTTTTGTTTTGTTGAACAACTGGCTGGGACTCATTCCGGGTACCGGCTCAATAGGAATTTGGGAAATTCATGAAGGAAAAACCGAACTTATTCCTCTGTTAAGGCCGGCGTCATCGGATTTGAATCTGACTTTGGCAATCGCGGCGTTTTCCGTGTTAATGACGCATATTTTCGGGATTATGGCGATTGGCGCGTTTAAGCACGCAAGCAAGTTTATTAATATCGCCGGAATCATTCATGCCTTAAAGAAAGGTCCGATGGCAATACTTGTGGCCATCATCCAGTTTGGTGTGGGACTGATTGAGCTTGTTGGGGAAGTGGCAAAGACATTAAGTTTATCGCTTCGGTTATTCGGAAATGTTTTTGCAGGCGAAGTGCTTTTAACTGTTATGGCTGGCTTGTTGGCGTACGCGTTGCCTTTGCCGTTCATTTTTCTTGAAATACTCGTTGGCCTGATACAAGCGATGGTATTTTCAATCCTTGTGTTGGCGTTTGCGAGCGTTGCTTCAATGGACCCGCACGGAGAAGAGAATTAAAGAATTGAGGAATTGAGGAATTTGTGCTGAACACATTCCCCAATTCCCTAATTCATCAATTCATATCATATGGCGTTAGATGTTACGGCGATGGTTCCTCTCGCGAAAGCGATTGTAATGGGCGCGGGCGCGTTCGGTCCTGCGCTTGGAGTCGGTTTTATCGGCGCAAAGGCGGTTGAAGCGATTGGGCGAAACCCGGAAGCGTCCGGTAAAGTATTCGTTCCGATGTTGCTCGGCATGGCTTTCGCAGAAGCTATTGCCATTTACGCTTTGGTAGTGTCATTCACTATATCGGCATAATTATGAGCGCAGAAGCGGCACGAGAGACGACGGCGATTGTTGAAAACAATGGCGGTGAGAACGCCGGGATTTTGGATAATCTTGGAATTGATTTTGGGTTGTTCGCCGCACAGCTTGTCAATTTTCTCGTCGTGCTTCTTGTTTTGTGGAGATTTGCGTATAAACCGCTGATTCGTTTAATGAACGAAAGAACCGAGAAGATTGAAGGCGGTTTGAAATTAGCCAAGGAAATGGAGAGTCGGATTGCCGCGCTTGAGCAAGAAAAAGCTGTCGTGATTAAAAACGCGAGAGATGATGCGAAGGGAATTATTGAACGGGCGGAAGCCGCCGCGCAAGACAGGCAGAATAAGGCGACGGCAAAGGCGAAAGAGGAGGTTGAAAAAGTTGTGGCGGCCGGAAAAGCGCAGTTGTCAGCAGATAAAGACAAGATGATGTCCGAGGCGAAAAACGAACTGGCATCATTGGTTGTTCGCGCCGCAGAAAAAGTTGCGAAAGACAGCATTGATTTAAGAAAGGCGGAGGAATCCGCGAAGGACGCGGTTTCTGCTGTTCTTTAAAGATAATATGAAAGCGAAAACCGTTCATTATGCAAGGTTGATGGTGCGAGCGGCCGAAGGAATGGCCGGCTCCGGGCTTTCAAAGCGCGTCGGCGAAGTAGTTGATTTAATGAGGAATCGCGGAGATTCGCGGCTTATTACGAAACTTGCGGATGAATTGCCGATGGCGGCAAAAATTGAGAATGTGGGACTTAATTATGTCATTGAAACCGTGGGGGACGGAGAAGCTGTCGCGAGGGCGCTTTCAAAAAAACTTGGCGTGAATGAAAACCGCATTGTAACTCGCCAAAATCCCTCATTGATTGGCGGCGTTAGAATCGTCTCCGACCGATTTGTTGCGGACGCGTCAATAAGCGGAGCTCTATGTAATCTTGAAAAACATTTGATGAAGAAATAAATATGTCAGTATCAACATCGGCAATATTGGACGCGCTAAGAAAACAGCTTGATTCGTTCGAGCCATCTATTGATTTCAAAGAAACGGGAACCGTTGAGGAACTGGGAGACGGCATTGCGCGAATCAGCGGTCTTGACATGGTTCAATCGTCCGAGATTGTTGAATTTTCAGGCGGTGTTTTCGGAGTTATTCTGAATTTGGAAGAAGACACGGTCGGCGCGATGATACTCGGCGATTTCAAAAATATAAAACGAGGCGATACGGTTTCCAGAACTGGCAGAATTCTTTCAATCCCGGTTTCCGAATCAATTATCGGCAGAGTTGTTGACCCGCTCGGAAAAGCGAAAGACGGTAAGGGTGAAATTGCGGGAGGGAAATTTATGCCAATTGAAAAAGTCGCGCCGGGAGTTATGACGCGAGAATCGGTTAAATCGCCTCTGCAAACGGGAATAAAAGCGATTGACACGATGATTCCAATTGGCCGCGGTCAGCGCGAATTGATAATTGGAGATAGACAAACCGGAAAAACCGCGATCGCTCTTGATACGATTCTGAATCAAAAAGGGCAGGGGGTCATCTGTGTTTATGTTGCCATCGGTCAAAAAGAGTCAAAAATTGCAAAAATAGTGAAGAAACTTGAAGACGCGGGAGCGATGGAATATACGATTGTGGTTGTAGCCGGAGCGTCCGACCCGTCTTCGCTTTGGTACATAGCTCCTTATGCCGGCGCCGCAATTGGCGAGTATTTTATGGAAAAAGGGCAAGATGTTCTGGCAGTGTATGATGATTTGTCAAAACAAGCGGTCGCGTTTCGCGAGATTTCGCTTCTTTTGAGAAGACCGCCCGGCCGCGAAGCGTATCCTGGCGATGTATTTTATCTCCACTCGCGTTTACTGGAGCGTTCGGCGAAATTGAATGAAAAATACGGTGGCGGGTCGCTTACGGCGCTTCCGATTATTGAAACCCAAGGCGGCGATGTTTCGGCGTATATTCCGACTAATGTGATTTCAATCACAGACGGACAAATATATTTGGAATCCGATTTGTTTTACAAAGGGCAAAGACCGGCTCTGAATGTCGGACTCTCGGTTTCACGAGTCGGCTCGGCGGCGCAAACGAAGGCGATGAAGTCGGTGGCGAAACAGATTCGTCTTGACCTCGCGCAGTTCAGAGAGCTTGAGGCATTCGCTCAATTCGCGTCCGACCTTGATGAAGCGACAAAAAAAATAATTGAACGCGGTCGCCGCACGACTGAATTGCTTAAACAGCCGCAATACCGACCGATGCCGGTTGCAGAACAGGTTATGGTTATCTTCGCCGTTACTACCGGGCTTCTTGACGAAGTGCCGGTGGAGCGGCTTGGCGTTTGGGAAACGGAATTTATCCGTTCAATAAAAACGACCGACTCCGAAATAGTTGACGCGATTTCAATAGAGAAAGAATTGAACGACGAGAACAGAAAAAAACTTCAAGTCGCGATTGCGGAGTTTACGAAAGATTTTTTATCGGCAAACGAATAAGATGGCAGTCAACAAAAAAATAATTTTCAGGAGAATAAAAAGCGTCAAAAGCACGCGGAAGATAACCAAGGCGATGGAATTGGTTGCCGCGGCCAAGATGCGGAAGGCAACGGCTCAGGCGGAAGCCGGCCGGCCATATCTTCAATATCTGATGGAAGCGGTGTCTGATGTCGCTTCAAGAGTTGAAATTGAAAATAGATTGTTTGCGCAAACTGAATCAAACAAATCTCTTGTGTTTATATTTATGAGCGACCGCGGACTTTGCGGCGGATATAACGCGCAGATGATTAGGGCATTGCGACGGTTCATTGATGAAAAAGGCAAAGATGTCTTTTTTGAGACGGTAACATTCGGGAAAAGAGCGGCATTGGCGGCAAATAAACTTGGTATGAGGTTGGTCGGTTCATACAGTGATGTAACGCAGGCGCCTTCATATGAGACCGTCAGGCCTGCCACCGCGGCGATGATTGACGACTTCATCCAAGGAAAATACAAGGAAGTGCTTATCGCGTATACCGATTATAAATCTCCAATGTCGCAAGTGCCGAGAATCCACCGGCTTTTGCCATTGAGCAGGGAATTACCCGAAATTGATATGGTTGATGTTGAAACGAAGAAAATGTCAGACAAAACATTTATCGTGGAACCGGAGCCGTCAATAGTTCTTGACAAGCTGTTCGTTCATCTCGTTAAATCGTTTGTGTATCATTCTTTGCTGGAGGCGGTTGCTAGCGAACAGTCGGCGAGAAGAGTGGCGATGCAGAACGCGACGGACGCGGCCGAGGAAATGATTGAAGACCTCACGCTCACATTCAACCAGGCGAGGCAGTCGGGAATCACGCAAGAAATAGCAGAAATATCAAGCGGCAAGGCCGCATTAGAATAAAAAATATGCAAGGAAAAATAGCGCAAGTCATCGGGCCGGTTGTAGATGTCTCCTTCAACGAAGGTGAATTGCCGGAAATTTACACAGCGCTCAATGTGGCAAGAGAAGGTAAACAGCCGCTTGTGCTTGAAGTGGCACAGCACCTGGGCGGAAAACTGGTTCGCACGATAGCGATGGATACCACGGACGGATTGAGCCGCGGAGTTGAAGTAGTGAGCACGGGCGCTCCGATATCGGTTCCAGTCGGCCCCGAAACATTGGGAAGAATGTTCGGCGTTACCGGTAATGTCATTGACGAACTTGGAGAAATTAAGACGAAAAAGAGAGCGCCGATTCACGCTGACGCTCCAAAATTTACGGAACAAACGACCGAAGAGGAGATTTTTGAAACCGGAATAAAGGTTATTGATTTAATTTGTCCTTTTTTGAAAGGAGGCAAAACGGGACTTTTCGGCGGCGCGGGCGTCGGAAAAACCGTTGTCATTCAGGAACTGATTCACAATATCGCGAAGGAACACGGAGGGTACTCGGTGTTTGCCGGCGTCGGCGAAAGAACGCGCGAAGGCAATGACCTGTATCACGAGATGAAAGCGTCCGGCGTGTTGGATAAAACCGCGCTC
>CAYIOW010000009.1:10215-28686 GCA_964365275.1 uncultured Gammaproteobacteria bacterium | reverse complement strand
GCGGCTAGCTCAGTTGGTTAGAGCGTCACATTGACATTGTGAAGGTCAGAGGTTCAAATCCTCTGCCGCCCACCATCCTTCGCCCAAAAAACGCCTTTATTTCACCCATTCTTTCCAATTCTTCGGCCATCCGAGATGAAGGAGCAAGGCAAGAGGCGCGCCCCAGTTTGCCCACCGTTCCACAAAATCCCAGGCGGGTTCTGGACCAATTGGCCAACGGATGAGTGCTGTCCACAGACCCCAAAATGTCATCCACAGAAGAGCGAGTTTGACCGGCCTGATTAAAACAAGAATCGCAAGCGCGATATCAACTATACCGACGACCAAAAGAATGTTTATTATCGTCGGCGCGTCTGTAATTCCAAACGCATCAAAATATTTGAACCACCCTTCTTTTCCCTGAAGTGCGAAAACGCCGTGGCCAAAAAATTCCCCAGCCACCGCAACACGCAGCACCCACTCCATTAGTTTTGTGTTGTTCATATTAGTTAGGACTTACGCATTTGGCGACATGCTTGTGCTTCCCTCGGAAAACTCGTCATCGTATGGCTCAATACGCCTCCGAGTTTTCCTCGGTCCAGCACTGCGCATCTCATCCAAATGCGTAAGTCCTATTAAGATTGAATGTGCTTATATTTGGAGACGCTCCCATGGAGGCGTCTGTACAGGATTAAGAATTGCTTTTTGAAATGAAATTGTATCACGCGCTATTATCGCTCGGCGGGTTTTGCATCCTGTCAAACCAGGATGGCTCGCGACTTCGCGAAATCGCCATAATAATCCAACCGCCCAGGAACGAAACCAAAAATCCGCACATCAGTCCAAGCAAGATTCCAACAAAACCAAGTCCGCCCAAAACAAGCACGGCTTCGCTTACCGAACTGACGGAGGGCACGCCTCCGGTTGCGTCCGATGCCCACCTTACCCCGAGGTATGCCGCGCCATAACCGGTTCCTATTGAAAGTAATGTATATAAACAACTGAAACGCACGCGCTTCATCTTCCCGGGACGAATCAAACTTATTATTGAAAAAACCACCCCGCCGAAAATCCAGTACACCAAAAACCACAAGATTGATAGAATCGTTAGGAGTGCCGTGAATTGCGTAAACATGAATGGATTATATCATCAAATGGTAGGCCCGGCTGGATTTGAACCAGCGACCGGACGGGTATAAGCCGTCAGCTCTACCGCTGAGCTACGGGCCTCCGTGCGCAGTATCGTAGCCGAAAACCGAATATAATGCCATAACCGGCCGCATTTCTCGCCGAATTCACCATTTTCTGCTAGTGTGTTCATATGAAACGACACACTTGGACCGTTGCGGAGGAGGAGAACGATATCCGTTTGGACCACTTTTTGGTTGCTCGGCTGGAAGGGAGCCGCTCACAAATTCAAAAACAGATTAAAATGCAGGGCGTTGAGGTGGGTGGAAAAAAAATTACGGTTCCGCATTTCTTTTTGGAAGCCGGCGATGTGGTTACCACCGCTTTTGATGCTGAAGAGAAAACAATAACAGATGAAACACCGCCGGAAATAAACATTATCCACGAGGATGACGATGTGCTTGTTTTGAACAAACCCGCCGGCCTCTTGGTTCACTCGGCGCCAGGCGCTATTGGTCCGACGCTCGTGGACGCGCTTCGCATTCATTATCCAAAAATTGACGAAGTAGGGGAGCCATCCCGCCCTGGTATAGTTCACCGATTGGACAGATTCGTGTCAGGAGTAATGATTGTCGCAAAAACACAAAGAGCGTACGAATTGCTTAAAGACCAATTCAAAAATCACACAATAGAAAAACGCTATCGCGCCTTGGTGAATGGACGGCTTGAAAAGGAGGTTGGTGAGATTCGTTTCACCATTGCGCGAGGTCCAAAAGGGCGAATGGCCGCCAGACCGGAGGAAAATGAAGACGGTAAAGAATCCGTCACAAAGTATGCGATACGAAAACGATACGCTAACGCCACCGAACTTGATGTGGAAATTGAAACCGGCCGTACTCACCAAATTCGCGCTCACTTTCACGCGCTAGGACATCCAATTGTCGGCGATACGCTATATACTATTAGAAAACAACGCGCCATCGCCTTCCCACGACTTTGGCTTCACGCGGAGTCGTTAACAATCCCTTTGCTTGGCGAAGCCGTGCCGCATACATTCAACGCGCCTCTGCCAGATAAGCTTGCGGAGTTTACGAAAAAATTGCACGCGATTAATTAAATGTCGTACCCCTCCTAACCTCCCCTTCCAGGGGAGGGAATCCCTTCGTCCAAATTCCTCAATTCCTTAATTCTTCAATTCCCTCCCAAACCTTTTTTTCTCCATATGATTATCACAATTTCCGGCACCCCGGGTTCCGGCAAATCAACAGTAGGCAAAATGCTCGCAGAAAAACTCGGGTGGAAGCATTATTCAACCGGCGATATGCGAAGACGAGCCGCGACTTCGCACGGAATGACGATTGAAGAATGGAATGCCTACGGTGAAACCAACCCTGAAACCGACACGATTGTTGATAATGAAGTGGCGGAACTCGGTCGTGCGGAAGACAATTTCATAATAGACGGCCGTTTGGCGTGGCACTTCATTCCGCATGCGTTTAAGGTTTTCATCACGGTAGACGAGAAAGAAGGGGCTGAAAGAATTTTCGGCGACCTAAAATCAGGAAAACGGTCAAGTCAGGAGCAACACAAAACCATTGATGAGCTTATTCAAGCAAATCGTATGCGAACTCTCTCTGACGAAAAACGATATGCGAAGTACTATCCCGGCGTTATATGGAACGATTTGAAAACTCAAGACCTGATTTTAGACAGCACAAACTTGTCTCCGGAAGCAACCGTAGAACAGATATTGGCAAAAGTGGATGTGGATAAAGGGGTCTGACCCCTTTATCCACAGGCAAGGCCTTTTGACCGGGTAGTTGACAAAAACAAAGCAAAACGATAGTATTCCGCCACTATGGAAGAACAAGAACAACAAACAAGAGTTGCCGTAGAGACGCCAAACGAGGTTGTCGCAGAGGCAAAAATCGCTTCAATGCCGCACCGCGACATAAAAGTCGGAATGGTGGTGCGAGTTCACGAGATTATTAAAGATGTGAACGCAAAAGGCGAAGAGCGCGAACGCACACAGGTTTTTGAAGGAACCGTACTCGGCTTTTCGGGAGCCGGAATCTCACGCACAATGACAGTGCGCAAAATATCGGAAGGAATCGGAGTAGAAAAAATCTACCCGCTCTCGTCTCCGCACATCTCCAAGATTGAAATCGTAAAAACAATGCGCGTTCGCCGCGCAAAATTGTACTTCCTGCGCGATAAGGCAAATAAGCGAAACATAAAAGAAGTTACCGCTTAATCAAAACATAAAACTGCCGCAAGGCAGTTTTTCAATTCCTGCGTATTCCTGTCTATTCCTGAAATTCCTTTTAAAGCGCCTTCGCCAAATATTTACCGGTCAGTGAACGCGATTCTTTCGCGACTTCTTCGGGCGTGCCTTCGGCAACGATTTCTCCGCCACCGACCCCTCCTTCCGGACCCATATCAACAATCCAATCGGCGGCGCGAATCATATCCAAATCGTGCTCTACCATAATAACCGTGTTCCCTTTGTTCACAAGCCGATTCAAAACCTCCAAGAGCCGCTTTACATCTTCAAAATGAAGCCCGGTCGTTGGCTCATCCAAAATGTATAAAGTTCTGCCGGTCGCGCGACGCGACAACTCGGTGGCAAGTTTCACGCGTTGGGCTTCTCCTCCGGACAAAGTTGTCGCCGACTGTCCGAGCCGCATATATCCCAAGCCAACCTCAAACAACACATTCAGTTTATCGTGTATCGCGGGAATTTCGGCAAAAAACCTCCGCGCTTCTTCAATGGTCATATTCAAAACATCGGCAATAGTTTTACCGCGCCAATGGATTTCAAGCGCTTCCGCATTGTATCGTTGACCGCGGCATTCACGACATTCCACATACACATCCGGCATAAATTGCATCTCAATCCTGTTCATTCCGTCGCCTCCGCACGGCTCGCATCTGCCACCGCCTTTCACGTTGAACGAAAATTTGCCGGCATCATAGCCGCGCATCTTGGCTTCCGGCGTTTCGGCGAATACATCGCGAATCGCCGTGAATACGCCGGTATAAGTCGCGGGGTTTGACCGCGGCGTACGGCCTATCGGAGATTGGTCAGCGGTTACGACCTTGTCTATCGCATCCAACCCATAGATGCCTTTGTGCTCACCCGGAAATTCTTTGGCGCGAAAGAAATATTTTGCGAGCGCTTTCCCCAAAATATCCAAAACAAGCGTTGATTTGCCCGAACCCGAAACGCCGGTTACGCAAGTAAGAACTCCCAGCGGAAAATTCACCGTAAGATTTTTTAAATTGAAAGCGCTGGCATCTTCAATCGTGATTTTCTCTTTTTTCGGACGGCGGCGTTTCTTAGGCGTAGGTATCGTTTTTTTCTTCGCCAAATATTGACCCGTTAGGGATTCCTCAAACTTTGAAAGCGACGCCGCTTTCCCCAAACCGACTATTTCTCCTCCGTAAATCCCTGCGCCAGGTCCGACATCCACGATATAATCGGCCGCGCGAATCATCGCCTCGTCATGCTCTACGACAATCACGGTGTTTCCCATATCGCGAAGCGACTTTATCGTCTCAATCAACTGCCAGTTGTCTCTCGGATGAAGACCGATGGACGGTTCGTCAAGAATATAAATCACACCCGACAAATTCGTGCCGAGCTGTGTCGCGAGACGAAGCCGCTGGCTCTCGCCGCCGGAGAGCGATACGGCGCTTCTATCCAAAGTAAGGTATCCGAGTCCGACGCGAATCACATTTTCAAGACGACCGGCGACTTCCTTGCATACGCGCAGCAAAACCATCTTCGCCGCCTCGGACAATAAACCGCCGCTCTCTTTTATCGTTGCGCTTTTAGTGAGCTTGCCGATTTCAAGAGCGAACTCATCAAGAGGAAACGACACAAAGTCGGCTATTGAACTGCCAGCCACTTTCACCGCCAAACTTTCCGGACACAATCGTTTACCGTCACATTCCGGACATATTACGGTTCTCATATACTGTTCAAGCTCTTTCCTCACATAATCCGATGCCGTCTCGCGGTACTTTTCTTCCAGAAGACCTAATATGCCGTTGAAAACAATTGTCGTTTCTCCGTCTTCGTATGTCTCGCCGCCAGTTCCGCGCAAAATAAGCTGAACTTTTGATTCAGACAGTTTTGATAAAGGAGTGTGTATGTCAAATTTGTGGCGCGCTCCGACGATTTCAAGGATACGGAGGTGGCTTGTTGAATTGCCGGCTATGCGACTCCACGGTTTTACCGCACCTTCGGCAAGCGTGAGTCGGCGGTTTGGGATTACCAGCTCTTCTTCCAACACCAGACGGATACCGAGACCGGTACAGGCGGGACAGGCGCCACGCGGAGAATTGAAACTGAAATTCGCCGGTTCAAGACGCGAACAAGACCATCCGCACTGCGAGCATGACAACGACTGGCTCATTGCCGTATCGTCGCCCGTCTCTTCGGACATAATTACAATCTGACCATTGCCTAAATCAAGCGCGCGAGACAGCCGTTCAAGCAAACCTCTCTTTTCCGGCGCTTTGCCTCCGGCAAATTCACCAACCACAATATCAACATCGTGCGCTCTTTTACGGTCAATTTTCATTCCTTCGGCGTCTTCAATGTCAATCAGCAAACCGTCCAGCCGCGCTTGTGTATATCCCGCATCCTTCGCGGCGTCAAAAATATGCAAATGGTCGCCCTTCGCTCCGCTCACCATTGGAGCAAGAATGTAAATCGCGCTTGTTTTCGCAAGTTCCGCCGCTTTTCGCGCCATTGAATCCAACGACATTTCAGCGACCGGAATTTTGCACTCCGGACAATGCACTACTCCGGCGCGGGCGAAAAGAACGCGCAGAGCGTCATATATTTCCGTAACCGTTCCAACGGTTGAACGAGGATTCGTGCTTGCCGTTTTTTGGTCAATTGCAATCGTTGGCGATAGACCAGAGATTTCATCAACATCCGGCTTGTCCTGCATTTCCAAAAATTGGCGCGCGTATGAAGATAAGCTCTCCATATAACGACGCTGGCCTTCCGCATAAATTGTGTCAAAAGCAAGAGACGATTTTCCGGAACCGGACAGTCCTGTAATCACTGTGAACTTCCCCTTCGGAATATCAACATCAACATTTTTCAAATTGTGCACGCGCGCTCCGCGAACCCGAATTGCGTCGTTCATATCGTGTATTTGAAAAGTAGAAAGCGGGAGCGACACTACCATAAATTTGAATTTGGCGCAATGGGAACGGACATCAGTTAAAATATAAAATAATAGATCGTCTCATTTTGAACGACCGTCCGAATAGTGATACTGAAATTATTCCCATTTACAAAGATGCCGACTCAAAAAAGATAAATACTGCCGGACAATAAATAGAGAAATACCAAAACCAAAATCGGCTTTTTTGAACGATCGTCAAACAAAAAGCCGCTTTAAATATTCTAAAGTGAAACCGTATAAGGTGAGTGAAGTGTTGTAATATATAGTTGAGTGCGATGTGAGCGTGGACAATCGGAGTATCACTTTTTGTCCGACCGGACAAAAAGTGATACTCTGGAATATCGCCGTGTTAAGAATTACACAAATATAAATTTGATAATCATGCAATGTAGGTTACGCCTAATGCGTCATGGTTTTGTGCGCCACAATAATGCTGCATACTTATCTGACATCCGCATAGCCGGTATCCGTCCCGTGTTTTGACATAAATAATGTTGAGATGTAATGTCTGTGTTAGTGAAAGGAGGGCAGAAAAATGCCCGTTATCAAGGTGTACGGTGTTCCGAAGATTCCGTGGTGGAGGTTTCTGGAGCGAAGGACTTTCCAACGCTCGCTCGCAGATATAACCCTACGACTGCGAGGTCATGTAGCGACTATTCTCGTTCTCGGCGATGATCAGGTATCGGTCTTCTACCCATCCGATTTTCTTGAAGATGGTCTCGGAGAAGAGCTCGTTGCCGAGATTCTTCTCAATGAGACAGAAGAGCGGCCAAAGGAAATCATGCAAGAAATCGCCGAGAGCGTCGTTGCCCTTCTAGAGACACTCGTCACACTTCCGGCGCTGAAACACTGTCGCATGGTGGAGGCGATGACCGTGGGCTTCCAACCCAAGCGGCATGGCTACTCGCAGACGGTGTTCGTACAGCGATAGACGCCAACGCGCCGGAGCGTTCTCGCTTGCGGCGTGTTTTTTGTATAAATATTGGAGACGCTCCCATGGGGCGTCTGTACAGGATTATGCACCAATTACACGCATCGCTGTTCCTGCATATTCATGGAATTCCTGTTTATTCCCCACTTCCCCGCTTCTCTGATACACTGTTCCAATGCGCCTTGAACAAGCAACAACATCCGCACAATCGCAATTATCTTCTGCCAAACACAATACGGGAATATTGGTTGGGTTCGGAATATTTTTAGCGCTTGTTATTCTATTCCTTGCGAAAGTCGGCTACACATACTTTCAGATAATGCGCGGCAATGCTCCTCTTCCAACATCGTTCTCCGGAATATCGGTTGATTCAAAAATCGCTTCAATGCCTCCGGCGGACGCGGCGCTGCAAAAAGCGCTTGCGACTTACGACGACCCGGATATGGGCAATGCCGCAAATCCCATACTGACAATAGTTGAATTCGCCGATTTCGGCTGTCCATATTCAAAAGAAGCGAATTATATTCCTCAACTTCTGTCGTCCTTCACCGACCGCGTACGGTTTGTTTATCGCGACTTCCCGGTGCTTGAACTTCACCCCACGGCGGCGCTTGCCGGAGAAGCCGGGGAATGCGCGCAGGAACAGAAAAGATTTTTTGATTACGCGGACAAGGTTTTTAGAAATCAAAACGACATCTCGGACGCGGCCTTGCGCCGTTATGCAAGAGAAATCGGATTGAACCCTGTTACGTTTGACGAATGTCTGGACTCTCATCGCTACAAGGCGGAGGTGGAACAAGACAGAACGGACGGAATCGCCGCCGGCGTGCGCGGCACTCCAACTTTCTTCATCAACGGCCAGAGAATTGAAGGCGCTATTCCGCAGAAAATCTTTGAACGCATAATTGCTAAGTACCTGAAAACAAATTAAAGATACCCGGTCGCCCCCGCTTCGTTTGACAGTTTTATTGAAAAAAAGTACCTTATAGGGACTGTTTTATGGAAATATATTTCAATATCGGCCACATAGTTCTAGGTGTTTTGCTGATGCTTTCAATACTTCTTCAGCAGAGGGGTTCCGGACTTGGTTCCGGTTTCGGTGGCGATTCCGCCGTCTATTTCAAAATGAGAGGCGCGGAAAAACTGCTGTTTTGGTCAACTATAATCATCGGAATTTTATTCTTCGCTTTGGCGCTTCTTCGCGTAATATTCCTCGCCGCATAACATAGGTTTTGTGATACGGAAAATTTTTAATTCGTTTTTGCGAAGCGCCGTTGTTTTGTTCAGATGGCTTCGCGTTCGTGGGCCGAAAACAGGTCCGATTTCGTCGTCCGTGTCAGGAGCGGAAAGACGCGAACTTTTGAAATTGAAAACCAATCGCCGTTTTCCTTCTCCTGCACAATGGTCGCATTTATTGAATTTTCTTTCGGCGCGTGAACGATTTGCTTTAAAGACAGCCGCGGCCGCGGCCGCACTCTCGTTTCTCGCGTTATTGACATGGGGATACACAACGCATCTCGCCATATTGCCCGCCGCCGGAGGAACATATACCGAAGGGCTTATAGGAACCCCGCAGTTCATAAATCCGTTATACGCTCCGCTCAACGACACCGATATGGATATAACGCGATTGATTTACTCCGGATTGATGAAGTGGAGTCCGGAACTAGGGCTTGTGCCTGACTTGGCAGAATCGTATTCAGTATCCGAAGATGGAAAAACATATACATTCACCTTGCGGCAGGGCGCGACATGGCATGACGGCGAGATTGTTTCAGTGCGCGATGTTATATTCACATTTGTCGCACTCCAAAATCCGGCATATCAAAGTCCGTTGATTTCCTCATTTAGAACGGTTTCCGTTGAACAAGCGGACGAACGCACCGTCGTCTTTCGTCTAAGCGAGCCGTTTCGTTCCTTCCTCGCTTCGCTAACGGTTGGAATTCTGCCGGCTCATATTTGGGAAGAATATGACCCATCGGTAGCGCGGCTTGCCGATGTCAATTTATCCCCGGTCGGCTCCGGTCCGTATAAGTTTTTGGAATACGAGAAAGACAAAAAAGGAGCAATTCTGTTATATCGGTTGGCAAGATACTCATCGTATTTCGCCGGAACGCCATATATTGAGAAATTGGATTTGAAATTCTATCAGGATGCGTCCAGCGCGACCGATGCGTTGTTAAATAAGAGAATTGAAGGCATCGCATATCTCCAAAATGACGGGAAGGTTACGATAAAAAACACCCCCGGCTTGAAAACGCCTTCACTCCCGCAAGTGAATACATTGTTCTTTAACATAAAGCGTGATATATTCTCTTCGCGAAGTATAAGGGAAGCGCTTGGAGCCGCGATAGACAAGAACGCTCTGGTGGAAAATGCTGCCGGCGGATTCGGCATCGCTATCAACTCAACTATTCTTGCCAACTACGCTTCAGGATATGCAGACAGCAACAGTCCGGCTCCATTCGCTCCGGAACATTCAAAAGAACTGTTGGATAAGGAGGGCTGGAAAATTGTTGAAGGAAATCAATTTCGCGAAAAAGGCGAAGGCGATGCGAAAAAAACGCTTGATGTCGTTATCACCACCGTAAATCAACCGGAACCGATGTTGGTTGCGGGAGCGGTCGCCGAAGCATGGAAAAATGTAGGAGTAAATGCAAGCGTCAAACCGATAGATGTTTCGGAATTGAGGGATGAAACGCTCAAGAATCGAGCGTATGATGTGTTTTTGGGCGGTGCTCTGCTCGGAGCGGAATCGGACCCATATCCGTTTTGGCACAGCTCGCAGGCAACATATCCGGGATTGAACCTGTCGGGATACGCGAACAGAAAAGCCGACGAGCTTATAGTGAACGCGAGACGCGCGCAAAACGAAGAAGAACGAAACAAAACATATTCATCGCTTGCAATACTTCTCAACGAAGATATTCCGGCGATTCCTCTGTACGAATCAAAATATCTGTATGCGCCTTCGGAGAAAATCCGCGGCATTGTTCTGGCAAAATTGCTTGTGCCGTCCGACCGGTTCGGCAATATTGAAAAGTGGTATCTGAAAACAAAGAAAGGATTTAGGTGGTGAGATGCTTTTTTAATGACTCCCACATGCGCGGATATGGCGAAATGGCAGACGCGCTAGCTTCAGGAGCTAGTGCCCTCACGGGCGTGTGGGTTCAAATCCCACTATCCGCACCATCCTTCGCGCAAGCGAAGGATGCCCTCCGTAGCCTCGGCGTAGGAGGGTACAGCTCAACCCATAACTTATTCATTCACAACCTGCTTGCGACTACGGATGGCAGGCCATTAAGACACAGGTTCTGCCTACTCTAATAGTTTTGCGACTGGCCGAGTGAGAATCGTGAGCAAACTGATTCAGAGGAGAGGGGTGCAGTCCGGTTTCAACATTTCCTGACGAGTCCGTCGTCCGTAAATGTTGCATTCGGAGCACAATATAAATCGTTCTCTAAAATTCTGTGTTGTTTTTGTTGAGACGCCCCATGGGGCGTCTGTACAGAATTAACATTCCTGTGTATTCCTGGAATTCCTGCGTATTCCTTAATTCACCAATTCCTTGATTCATTGATTCCCTGATTCAGATTCCCCAATTCCTTAATTCCTCAATTCCCTTTCTCTATGACTCCACAACCGCAAAATCGTAATCCGCGCCCGTTTAGAGGACGCCCAAGGCCGCCATTCCGTTCACAACGCAATCGCGACGCAAGACCGGCAATCACTCATGTATCGCATTCGCCAACGGCGACCATCGGCGTCGCTGATGATAAACCGGCACAAAGCAGGGTTACCGGAGACGGCGACACATTCGTTGTTCACCCAAAAGATATAAAACCGGTGGCGCAGGATGTGTTACGCGTGATTGTCCTCGGCGGTCTTGAAGAAGTAGGCCGCAACTGCACTCTTCTTGAATACGGAGACGACATAATTCTGATAGACCTCGGACTTCAATTCCCTCTTGAAGATATGCCGGGCGTTGATTATATTATTCCGAATGTCGGCTATCTTCGCGGAAAAGAGAAACGGATTCGCGGAGCAATTATCACGCACGGGCATTACGACCATATCGGCGGCATTCCGCATCTGATTCCTCAACTTGGAAATCCTCCAATATACGGACTGCCGATTACGAACGCTATAATTAAGCGCCGACAGGAGGACTTCAAAACCGCGAAACTCAACATCAACAATGTAAAAGTCGGCGACGAAATCAAACTGGGAAAATTCACTGTTTCGTTCTTCCATATCAACCACAATATTCCGGACGCAGTCGGTATCCTCGTGAAAACTCCAACGACCACTTTGGCGCATACCGGCGACTGGAAATTTGACTTTCATCCGGTGGGCGTGGCGCCGGCCGATTTCCAGAACATCGCGCTTATTGGGAAAGCTGGCGTAGATATTTTGATGGGCGACTCTACGAACGCGAAGAATGCCGGCCACACGATTTCGGAACGCGAAGTCGGCGAACACATGGAACGGCTGATTGAGAAAGCGCCCGGACGCATAATCATCGGGACTTTCGCTTCCCTCCTATCCCGCGTGAAACAGGTGATTGAAATAGCCGAACGGCTCGGAAAAGTAGTCGCGATTGACGGTTATTCAATGAAAACGAATGTTGAGATTGCGAAGGAACTCGGATTTATCAAATGCAACCAAAAAACGCTTATAGGAATAGACAAAACGGACGATTATCCGGACGACAAGGTTGTGGTTATGTGTACCGGAGCGCAGGGTGAAAGTAATGCGGTTCTTATGCGAATTGCGAACAATGAACACCGTTTTATGCGGATTAAGGAAGGCGATACGGTCGTATTCTCTTCTTCCGTTGTTCCAGGCAACGAAGCGTCCGTTCAGCGCGTTACCGATACTATGTATCGCCGCGGAGCAAATGTGATTAACTATAAAATGCTGGACATCCATGCTTCCGGGCACGCGGCGCAGGAAGACATCAAACTAATGATGATGCTTTTCAAACCGACATTTTATGTTCCGATTGAAGGAAACCATTTCCTGCTGAAAGAAAACGCAAAGGTTGCGTATTCGCTTGGCTGGGATAAAGAGCATGTATTCGTCGCCGACAATGGACAGCTTATGGAATTTAAGGGCGACAAAGGCATAATGCGGAAGGAAAAAGTCCCGACAGATTATGTTTTCGTTGACGGGCTTGGCGTCGGCGATGTTTCCGATGTGATTCTGCGCGACAGAAACGAATTGGCCGCCGATGGAATGATTGTGATTGTAACGCAAATAGAATCCAAAACCGGAAAACTGATAGGACAGCCGGATATTATTTCGCGCGGTTTCGTTCATATGAAAGAAAATCGCGAGCTTCTGCTTGGAATACGCGAAGCAGTATCAAAATCAATGACGGCTAAGGACCCAAAACAGACGGCAGACGACGACTATATTCGCCAGAATATCAGAAACAATGTCGGTCAATTTGTGCTTCAGAAGACAAACCGCCGCCCAATGATTCTGCCGGTGGTGATTGGAATGTGATATGAGAAATGCGAGTCGTGTTCTTGCCGCATCCGGCGTAATCCTCGTTCTTGTTATCGTCGGATATGTTTTTGTTTTGAAGAATACGATAACGACACGGACAAAAAGCGAAGATAATGAAAAACTCGTCATCGCCGCAACCATTTTCCCGCTTTACGATTTAGCGCGACAGGTCGCGGGAGACGACGCGAAAGCTATCCTCGTTCTTCCTCCCGGGGCATCGCCACATACTTTTGAGCCGTTGCCAACAATCGTGAGGCAACTTGAGAGCGCCGATGTGCTTTTTGTCGTTGGACTTGGGTTGGATGACTGGGCGACAGGACTTGTCGGACCAGATACAACCATCATAAGAATCGGCCCGGACGAGAACAACGGTCTTCGTTGCAAAGACGGCATTTGCGACCCTCATTTTTGGATGTCGCCGAAGATTGCAACGCTAATGGCTGACGGCATCCGTGCAACTCTGATGAACACTGACCGCGCGCATCTTGCGGAATATGATGAACGAGGAAGGACGCTCATGACATCTGTCGCGACATTGGATACCGAGATAAAAACAACGCTCGCGTCTGTCTCAAACCGCCACATCCTCACCTTTCATGACGCGTTTGAATATTTCGCAAACGATTATGATTTGGATATCGTCGGCACATTTGAACCGTCTCCGGGTCGCGAGCCGTCAGCACAGGACTTGGCAAGATTGAATAAACTTGTGCGGGAATTCAATATCAAAACCGTGTATACTGAACCGCAGAGTTCATCCGCGGGTATTCAAGCATTCATAAGCGACCTCAATTTGGATGTCCGCGCATTGGACGACTTGGGCGGCGTTCCGGGACGAGAAACATATCAAGACCTAATTCGCTACAATGCAAACACAATCGCATCCTCAACTCCCTAATATTCCGGTCGTTTCGGTATCTGGATTGACAGCGGGATGGGACGGCCGAGCCGCCGTCTCCGATGTTTCTTTTCAAATTCATCGCGGAGACATTACGGCGATTATCGGTCCGAACGGTTCCGGCAAGTCAACACTTATGCGAACAATGCTTGGACTGCTCAAACCGATAGCTGGCGAAGTCGTACTGTTTGGCAGACCGCCAAAGGAGAGTTATGGAAAAATCGGTTATGTCCCGCAGAAGTTTCGTCCGGACCCGGCGCTCCCGATGACCGTTTTTGAATTCCTGAAAATCGCGCGCGGCGCTAAGACGCCGAAGGGACGACTCAAAGAAGCGTTGGGCGAAGTCGGACTGAATTATCGCCTAATATCAAAAACACCGCTAGCCCACCTTTCCGGCGGGCAAATACAACGCGTTCTGGTCGCTCGCGCCATTTTGAACAGCCCTGACATTCTGTTTATGGACGAACCGGCAAGCGGAGTGGACGCTTCAGGTGAAGGATTACTGCTGGATGTCATGAAGCACCTGAACACCGAACACGGAACGACCATCGTCTTAATCAGCCACGATGTTTCAGTGATTGCAAAAATTGTAACGCATGTGGTGTGTTTGAACGGCACGCTTGTCTGCTTCGGCACGCCGCATAAGGCGTTGACATCAAGCAATCTTCGTAAACTCTACGGAGACGATTGGGTTCCGCATACGCACGAATAAGCAATCTACACTATGAACGATTTCCTAGACCTTCTATCATACCCATTCGTACAGCGCGCGCTCATCGCCGGCGTATTGGTTGCGATACTTTATGCGATGCTTGGTGTCTTTGTCGTGGCGCGCAGAATGGCGTTTTTTACGGACGGAATCGCGCACGCTTCTTTGGCTGGAATTGCAATCGCCATTCTTGTTGGCGTCGCTCCCCTTCCCGCGGCGATTATGTGGGCGGTCGCGGTAGCGATTGGAATGTTTCTTCTTGAACGGCATGCAAAGCTGTCCTCCGACACCGCAATCGGCATCCTCTTCACGGCATCAATGGCGCTCGGCGTTGTTTTTCTATCATTAAAGCCCGGATATCAGCCGGAACTCGTAAGTTTTCTCTTCGGAAATATACTCACTCTTACAACTAACGGTTTAATAGCTCTCGCGAGTTTTACAATATTGACTATCATGTGGATGAGTTTAGCGAAACGCGCTCTCCTATACAGCTCGCTTGATGAAGACAGCGCGCGGATTTCGGGAATAAAAACTTGGGCGCATATCTTGATACTCTACATCGCTCTCGCCGTCGCCATCGTTCTCGGAGTAAAGATGCTCGGCGTCGTCCTCGTTTCCGCGCTTTTGATAATTCCTCCGGCAACCGGTAGCCAGCTTTCAAAATCCTTCTCCGGATTTTGCGTGTCAACTTTTTTTGCGAGTTTGATGTCAATATCGCTCGGGCTTTTCATATCATTCTTTTTCAATATACCTTCCGGCGCGACAATTATATTAACCGCGACCATGCTGTTTTGCGTCTCTGTTGGGGTCAAGATAATAAAGAGATAAAAAATTGACACCTGCTAACTCGCGTGTTTCAATACGGTTGCGACATGGAGTCGCAGAGGAGTCCAACATGCCTGTCATATTTTTCAAAGACCATTCAATCAAAATTGAGCTGATGGCCGCTGAAATAAATAAGCGGGTTGGGGGAACTGCGGCGCGCATCGTATCAATGATGTCATACAACGAAGGGGTACTCGTCGCCTACGAAGAAGCGCCGATTCGCGAAGAGGTGGTGCTGGCTCTGACGGAGCACGCGGACAGAGAAGGCACATTCAAGGACTTTTTGGGAGGAGGACACCTCTACAAGGTGAGGAGATGGGCGTCTTGCCCGCTTGTGCTTCTTACGCTGAAGACAAGGAAGGAGATCATCAACGATATCCTTGCTAGCCACACCGGGGTAGGCGAAAACGAATACGCCGAGAATACGGTGTGGCGTCTTGAGCTCTGGCTTACTTCGTGCGGTTTCCGCTTTGAAATGAGCAGAGAACACCCGGAGATCGCAATGGCGCTTCGTTGCCCATCCGTACAGACCTTCATAGAGAAACAGTAGAAGCCGTCCTCCGAGTAGCGCGAATACTTCGCGCACCCCTCCGTAACCTATTACGGGGGATTTTTTTAATCAGCTCCACCTCCCCTACCCCCTCCTCGAAGAGGAGGGGAGGCAAAGATTATATGAAATTGCCTCCTCCACCGACTTACCTTCGCCAATAAAAGAAACGCCCTGGTGGGGCGTCTCTGCGATATTAGGAATTAGATTATTGTTTCGGCAATGCTTCACCCATTTTGTAATCGGGCCAGAAGGCATCGGAAACATCAGAGATTTTCTTGTTCCATGTCGCCCCGAACATCTTGATTGCTGTTGATTCATCAGGCACATGGCGCAATACCCCGCCCGCGGCAACCTGATACACCTTCGGGTCGGACTGAATCTTAACCAAGGAACCGGCGTTTGTTACAACGCGCTTTCCAAGAGGTAACTTGCGTAGTTGGTCATCCGAGACCTGTACAACATTTTTGAAGTCCGGATAGTAGGAGAAGAACACCGCTTCATTCGGGAACACCGAGCGCGTGCCATCCGCCTTCACCAAGTACACACCTGAAAGCGCCACACCGCGGAACAAGTTGCCCGCAGTAAGCGTAACCGCTTTACCGCCCGGAACAGTCATTCCAACCGATGTGCCGTTCCAAGAAGGTGTCGCAACGGCTGTAGACGATGGTGTTGGAGCTGTTACAACCGGCGTCGTCGGAGTAGCGGCAGACGCAGTAACCGTGAAGTTCGCGTCTGAAATGTCCGATATCAACTTATCTCCATAAGAACCGTATCCAACGACTTGAATCTTGCCCTTCAAATTCGCAGTGTTCGGAACCGTCCAGGTGTAAGAACCGTCGTTTGCTTCATTTGTTACGACAGTCGTGTATGTGTCGCCTCCGTTCGTTGAATATTCAATTCCGATTTTCTGCACGCTTCCGCCGGTCGTTGTCCATTTCACAACATATTCACTCAACCCAGCAATTGTTTCCCCGCCGTTTGGCAAAACGAGAGCCATCGTTGAAGGAGCCGAGACACCTCCTCCGCCACCACCGGAAGACGATGTGGTTGCCGCGGTAAATATCCAGTTTGAATTTCCCCCGCCATTTGTGCACCCGGAACTACATCGCATAATCCCTCCGGAGGCAGTATTGTCGGTAACGGAGAGGTAAGCCAGTGTAGGAATAACCGATGCGGAGATGCTTGTAGCTGTGCCCGGAGTACTTGAAACCAACGACAGCAAGTTACCCGACGCGCCCTGCAAGTTCAACACATTCGTAATTGTCTGCGTTCCGCTTGCAGGTAATGTTAGCGTAGTCGCCGCCGTACTATTTTTCGTTAGGTTATAGAAGGTAGTTGAGCCGGTAACCGCTTGAGTCGTGTTGGCATCAAATGTAACCGTCGTCGTACTCGGAGTGAATGTGGCGCCAGACGCCTTCCCCCAATCCCCGCCAATCGTCATTGCGTATCCGGCTGTAATTAAAGTTGATGTGCCTGTTAGCGAAAAGTCGTCATTTACATCCAAGGCGGCACCGAGCGTTACGGTTCCGACACTCACGGTAACATCATTGAATGCATCATTAGCATTTACAGTACCTGTGCCATCAAAAGTTACCAACTGAACACCTGGTGTAAAGATACCGCTTCCTGAATCAGTCCAACCACCGGCAACCGTGATGTCTCTTGTTCCGGCGCTAAGTGTGGCACCTGCCGATATAGTCAACAGACCATCAACATTCAAGTCGTTTGTAGCCACAGTCAGCGTGCCAGAACTAATCGTAACATTATAGAACGCGTCATTTGAATTAATATTTCCTGTCCCGTCAAATGTAACCGTGCCGGTACCTTCCGTGAACGAACCAAGTCCAGTGTCCGTCCAACCGCCGCCTACGGCCAATGCGTAATTCGTACCAACATTCAATACAGCATCTGCATCGTTTGCAAGCGTTACCAGACCATCAACATCAGACGCGGCACCCAGTGTAACAGTGCCGGCAGTTACAGTGAGCGCGCCGTCTACATTGAGCGCGGCATTGAATGTCCAGCTCGCCGCAGCACCGTCACTGCTCGCGAATGTAAGGTTCCAGTATTGAGTGATAGGAGCTACCGGTGTGTAATCACCGGTACCGTTGTATGTAAATGTTCCACTGTTAATATCTGGGGTAGTTACCGTAACCGTTTGGCTTCCAATTAAGATGATGTTTCCGGTATGAACTAGAACGCCGGCCGTAAGAGCAAGAGCGCCAATATCCAAAGAGTCGGTTGTAGCCGCGGTAGTGAGGTTGCCCGTTACCGCAAGAGCATTTGTTACTAGGGTAACTGCGGTAGTACCTGTAATGGTGAGGTTCACGAAGTCGTGTCCTGCATCAACACCGCCAGAGGTGAGGTTTTGTGTTGTGCCATCAAAGACCACGGTGCTTCCGGTGCCAGCCGTGAATACTCCAAGTGCGCCAACAGACCATGCGCCAGCCACATTAAGCTGATAGGTTGCAATATTTAAGGTAGCGGCCGCATCGCTTGCCACTGCCACAGCTCCGTCCACATCGGAGTTCGCTCCAAGCACCACGGTTCCAAGAGTAACCGTGAGAGCATTATTTACATCAAGCGCCGCATTGAATGTCCAACTGCCTGCGTTTCCATTGAATGTAAGGTTATAGTAGGTAGCAATAGGAGCGACGGTTGCGTAGATGCCAGTGCCGTTGTATGTAAATGTTCCACTGTTAATATCTGGGGTAGTTACCGTAACCGTTT
>CAYIOW010000009.1:0-10115 GCA_964365275.1 uncultured Gammaproteobacteria bacterium | reverse complement strand
TGAATGTCCAACTGCCTGCGTTTCCATTGAATGTAAGGTTATAGTAGGTAGCAATTGGAGCAACAATGGCGTAAGTACCGGTGCCATTGTATGTAATAGTGCCAGTATTTGTGTCTGGAGTGCCAATAGTAAATGTCTGGCTCCCAATCAATCTCAAAATTCCCTCATTTGACAATGTTCCTGTTACAATCAGGTTCTGCGCCACAGCATCAAAGAGCGCTCCAGCGGCTCCGCCACTGTCCAAAGTAAGGTTACCCCCAACGGTGGCGTGGTTTGTGACAAGAGAAACATAATCGGTTGTATTACTAATGCGAAGCCCGTAAAAATCCTTGCCCACCCCTACGCCACCTGTATTAATTGTTTGAGCAACAGTCCCATAGAATGAAACTGTATTTCCATTAGGCGTAAAGGTTCCAGCGTTTACCCAATTTCCACCCACACGCAACGATGCGGTAGAACTCGTCGCCACCAAAGTTGCGCCAGAAGCAATATCAACATTACCTGAAACACTAAACGGAATGGTTGTAGCATTAGCTACAGTGACAGTACCAATATAACCGGCAGACAATGTGAGTCCGGTAACTGTCGTATCTGTTGGGATAGTAAGTGGACTATCACAGTCAGCATCCATATTAATAGTATCGGCCACTCCTGGAGTGCCTGCATCTATATTGTCTCCGCAAGCACCAGGAGGTGTAGTAGTCCATTTATCAGCGGTTGTGTATAGCGCTCCGTCACCTGCACCGCCTACCCAGTAATAGGGTGTGGCGTCCGCCGCACTGGCTATAAAGAAAGTGCCGAGAAGCACAAACACGGCTCCAAGAAGCGTGTAAGTTAAACGAGAAGCAATGTTCGCGAACATAAGACAGGAAAAATGAGTTATTTGTTTTGGAATTATGGAGTGATTATATCACTTTTGGTTTGTCAACAACAAAAGTTATCCACAGTTCAACAGAGAGGCCTTATTAGAAACCGTCGTATACCACCCATGCCCTTCCATACTTCCTTCCTTCCCCCTCTTCCCTGTATACTTCCATCCATTATGAACACTCGCTTCATCTTCGTTCTCGGAGGAGTTATGTCCGGCGTTGGCAAAGGCACATCGGTCGCAAGCATCGGCGCGATACTGAAGTCAAAGGGTTTCAAAGTTGAAGCGGTAAAAATAGACCCTTATGTGAATGTGGACGCTGGAACAATGAATCCAGTGGAACACGGCGAGGTGTTCGTAACAAAAGACGGAGACGAGACCGACCAAGATATCGGAAACTACGAACGCTTTTTGAATCAGGACATCACGCGGGAGAATTATATGACCACCGGGCGCGTGTACTTGTCGGTGATTCAGCGTGAACGCAATCTTGAATACAAAGGAAGGTGCGTTGAAGTGGTGCCGTGTGTTCCGGAAGAAGTAATCCGCCGTCTGGATTATGTTGCGAAAAAGTCCAAGGCGGATTTTGTGATTATTGAAATCGGCGGAACGGTCGGCGAATATGAAAACATTCTGTTTTTGGAAGCGTTGCGTATGATGAAACTCCGCGCGCCAAGAAATGTGCAATCCATTTTGGTAAGTTATCTGCCGGTGCCGCCGTCCATCGGCGAGATGAAAACAAAGCCAACACAACACGCCGTTCGTGAAATGAATCGCGTCGGAATCGCACCCGACTTCCTGATATGTCGTTCACAACAGCCGTTAGATGAACCGAGACGAGAAAAATTATCACGATTCTGCGGTGTTCATCCAACACACATCATCACCGCGGAAAATGCAAAGTCGGTTTATGAAGTCCCGGGAAACTTTGAAAGACAAAACCTTGGAAACGCGCTTCTCAAAGCATTCGGGGTGCGTCCTCGCCCTTCACGCCTTGAGCCGTGGAATATGCTCGCGCATCGCCTTCAAACCGTAAAAAAAGAAGTCAAAATCGGTGTTGTCGGAAAATATTTTTCAACAGGTGATTTCGTTTTGTCCGATGTGTACTTGTCCGTACTTGAAGCAATAAAACACGCCGCATGGGACCAGAATCGTAAACCGGTCATTGAGTGGCTGAATGCGGAAGAATACGAAAAAAATCCGGGCTCCGTGCGAGAATTGAAAAAATACGATGGCGTTCTTATTCCCGGCGGTTTCGGTTCACGCGGGGTTGAAGGGAAGATTCGCGCCATTCAATTCATCAGAGAAAACAGAATCCCTTATTTCGGACTGTGTTACGGAATGCAATGCGCCGTAATTGAATTCGCAAGAAATGTTTTGGGATTGAAGAGCGCGAACACGACGGAAATAAATCCGAAAACGCCGCATCCGGTCATTCATTTAATGAATGGGCAGGACAAGAATGTTCAAGAGAAAAAAATGGGTGGCACACTGCGGCTGGGAAGTTATCCGTTCGTACTGAAAAATGGGTCTGTAGCAGATAGGTCCTATAAGACCAATAAGACCTATGTTTTGTCAGAGCGCCATCGCCACCGATACGAATTTAATAACGCATATCGTGCAGAGCTTGAAGCGGAAGGATTGATAGTTTCCGGCGAATCGCCGGATGGTATGCTCGCAGAGATTGTGGAAATCCCTATGCATCAGTTTTTCGTTGGCGTTCAATTTCATCCGGAGTTTCAGTCCCGCCCTCTTTTCCCGCATCCGCTGTTTAGGGCATTTATTAAAGCGGCTATAAAGAACTCGTCATTGCGAGCGTAGCGAAGCAATCTCTAAATCACTATGAACATCCAATTGCCCTCTGCTTTTCTTGCTTCACTACTTGTCTTCTTCGGCGCAGGTTGTGCAAAAACACAACCGGTTGTTACGCCTGACACTTCATCTCCAATTTCAATTCAAAATATAGAAACTGACGGATTAAAATCCGCAACGCTTAAAGATTTCATCCGCGAACGAAAAACATTTCCATCGTTTTCCGACATTGAGGGCCGCGCTCGGCCGATTGAACTTGAAGGAATGGTGGAACTTACGCGCGCCACGACCGACGATGGCGCGACAATTATCGTACTCGGCCCAAGTGATAAGAGCGGAACGACTTTTTTCTTGAAAGAACTCTCCGCCGGAAAATCACCTATAACCTACGGTCCGATAACCGGCTCGCTCGCAGAACTTCTTAGACGATAAATTTTTATCTTAATTCCAGGCAATAAAATTTACGACCACTTTTTTCGTACCTACGGGAAAAGTGGTCACATAAGAATAATGCAAAGAACGGTTTTCCAGCACAATTTATTGACCACAAGAAAAATTAACTGACCACTTTTTTCGTACCTACGGAAAAAGTGGTCACATAAGAATAATACGAAAAACGGTTTTCAAGTACAATTTAACTTCCCGTTGACAAATACATTTTATTTATTGACCGTATGAAAAGAGTTTGCTACGCTCTTCCTCGTTCTCGCAACAGACATTATTCGTGCAGGGTTAGCTCAGCTGGATAGAGCGCGTGGCTTCGAACCACGAGGTCGGAGGTTCGAGTCCTCCACCTTGCACCATCCTTCGCGCAAGCGAAGAATGCCATCCGTAGCACTCCATACTCACAATCTAATCTTATAGCCCTTCTAAAACTGATGCATTTTCGTTGCGCGGGCTGTCCAGTTCGTGAGGCGTACATGTGTCGTACGACGAGCGAATGGACGGGTGCCCGCAAAACGAAAAGGCGCAGTTTTAGAAGGGCTATAAAGTATGCGCGCGTAGCTCAGGGGTAGAGCAGGTGGCTCTTAACCACTTGGCCGGGGGTTCAAATCCCTCCGCGCGCACCAAACACAAATGCCATGTTCGTTCATGGCATTTGTGTTTGATGAGACACACCACCTGCGTGGTGTGTCTCGGGATTTGAACGGCAGAGCGATGCGGCTCCCAAGAGCCGCCGCGAGCCGGTGGTCAGCAATTACGAGGCGACTGGCCGAGTAATATGCGCGACCAAATCCCTCCGCGCGCACCAAATAAAAATACCTAGCGCTTTTGTTGGGTATTTTTATTTGGTGTGGCATAAGACATTTGCGTGTCTTATGCTGGGATTTGAACGCCGGAGCCATACCGCACCCCAGTGCGGTGGCGAGGCGGTGCCCAGACCGTTTTGAGCGACCGGCGAAAAACGAGTCACGGGCAAATCCCTCAGCGCGCACCAACTTAAAACACCCGATACTTTTGTAGGGTGTTTTAAGTTGACATATAATTCATACACAGATAATCTAGCGTTAGGAGGTGCCATGGATATTCACATAACCATCACACCTGATCAGATTTGGTCGTGGTGGGGAGTATTGGTGTTCATCGTTGCCGGCATTGTAGGTCTCGCAGTAGGCAGTTTGCCAGACAACGAAAAAAAACCGACTGGAGACTATGTCCGAATGGTCCTATGGTTTCTAGACGCGGTCTGGCTCGTGGGGCTTTGCTTGCGTGGGCTTCGCGTATTCTAGCGACGAGCACAACTCTGCTCGTTTTTTATTACCACCCCTTCACCTCCAACGCGTTCGCGGCGGCGGCGACTTGAGCTTCCTGTTTTGAAGAACCTCCTCCTTCCGCCACTTTTTCTTTCTCCAAATACACACCGACAAGAAATATCTTATCGTGGTCGGGGCCTTCTTCCGACAGCACTTTGTATGTCGGCGTAACTCCGACTCTTTCCTGCGCGGCTTCCTGAAAACGCGATTTTGGGTCTATGTATTCCTTCTTCGCAAGAATATCCGGCAAAAGCGAAAGCACGGTGCGATGAATAAACTCTTTCGCGCCATCCCAACCTTGGTCTAAATAAATCGCGCCAATAACCGCCTCAATGGCATTCGCCAGAATGTATCGCCGCGCTTTTCCGCTTGCGTCTTTCTGCTCGCCGCGCGATAAATATAAATAATCGTCTATACCGAGATTCTGCGCTACGCCGGACAGGCGGTCGGCGTTCACCAAAGACGCGCGCCAATTCGTAAGCTCGCCTTCCGGATTCGGATAAGTTACATACAGATGCTCGGTAACAACGAGTTCCAGAACCGCATCTCCCAAAAATTCCAATCGTTCGTTATGCTCCAAAACAAAACCCGGGTGTTCATTCAAGTAACTGCGATGCACCAGCGCTTGGCGTAGCGTATCAATATTGTGAAACTCCACGCCGAGAGTGGTCATCAGCGCATTTAGATCTTCAGGCATATAGACATCATACTATGAAACAGGAATTAGCATTCTTGAATAACTGACGAGATTCGCCGCTCTGCGGAACCGAAAAAACCGCAGTAGAAATTAAATTAATGAATTGAGAAATTGTGGAAAGTGTGTTATTTTTTCAGTAGCACTTTTTGTCCGGTCGGACAAAAAGTGCTAATTTGTCAAGTGGTGTTGCCATATGTTCTTTAATCCTTCAATTCTTGTTTTACTTCTTCTTTTTCTTCATCAATCTTCTTCGTCTTTCCTTCCGCCAATCGCGCTTTGTAAAGCGCGCCGAGAACGCCGTTTACAAACTTTCCGGAAGTGTCTCCGCCGAATGTTTTGGCGATTTCAATCGCCTCGTTAATCGCGACTTTTGAAGGAATGGTTTCGTTGAAAACAATCTCGTAAACCGCGACGCGCAGAACATTGCGGTCAATCAAATTCATTTGGTCAATAGACCAGTCCGGAGCGTTTGTGGCAAGCAGAGCGTCAATCTCGTCAATTCGTTCAACCACGCCGTCCGTCGTGCTTTCAACATATTCATGGTCGTCAAACTTCGGCGCGAACTCTTCGCGGACAAAATCGCGCGCATTTTTTAAATCGTCCGCGCGCTTTCCCAAAAAGTCCCATTGATACAGGGTTTGAACTGCAAGCGTACGAGCTAAGTGACGGTTTGACATAGAAAGAACGGTATTAGGGCTTACGCGTTTGGCGATCTGCTTGTGCCCGCCTTAGGCGGACTTGTGCTTCCCTCGGAAAACTCGTCATCGTATGGCTCAATACGCCTCCAAGTTTTCCTCAGTCCAGCACTGCGCATCTCATCCAAACGCGTAAGCCCTACAAACACATGAATTTTCTATTATTTCTTTTTCGCTTTCACAAAACGGCCGGCGTAAAAACCGCAGGACTTGCAAGCCGTATGCGGAAGAACCGGCGCCTGACAGTTTTTGCAAACGCGCGTAGCCACGGTTTTCAGCGCGTGATGAGCACGGCGGGTTCTGACTCGTGTTTTGGAGCGCCGATGAGACGGAACTGGCATAGGAAAGGAATTGAAGAATTTAGGAATGCCGTGCAACAATCAGTGCGAGAGTATCAAAATCAACTGACGCAGTCAAACTACAATATGAACAAATGAATTGTCGTACCTCATCGTCCCCTTTTCCTTCCATACTTCCCCCCTTTTCTTCCTTACTCCTCCTCTCCCCCGGACGACACCAATGCCATGGACGCAATAAAGTCCTTTTCGTTTTTGAAGCGCATTATACGGACACCTTGCGTTGCTCGGCCCAGCACCGATACACCGGATATTTTGGAGCGAATAACTTGACCCTGTTCGGAAATTACAAGCAAATCGCCAAGGTCTTCTTTGTTCAAAACACGCATACCTACAACCTCGCCTGTTTTCGCCGTAATGTTCGCCGCCTTCACGCCCTGACCTCCGCGATTTTGATCCTTGTACTCTTCCACATCCGTTCTCTTGCCATATCCGTTTTTCATCACCACAAGCAGTTGCAAATGTCCCTTCTTTGCAAGCGTCGGAGAAACAGTGTCTAATCCAACCACAACATCGTTTCCCTTCATCTTCAATCCCCGAACGCCGCCAGCCGTTCGTCCCATTGCGCGCACATATTTTTCGGAGAAACGAATCGCCATACCGTTTCTGGTCGTAAGCATTACATCGTCGCCGCCCGTTGTAGGTTTCACCCATTCCAAACGGTCGCCCTCTTTCAGTTTGATCGCGATGAGTCCGCTGTTCCTGACATTCTCAAAGTCGGCAAGCGCGGTTTTTTTCACTGTCCCGCGTTTTGTGACCATCAAAAGGAACTTTATGTCCTCCATATTTTCCAAGGACAAAGTCGCGCTCACTTCCTCTCCGGCCGCAAGTTGAAGAAAGTTTACCAATGCCTGCCCCTTCGCCGTGCGCGATGCCTCCGGAATGTCGTATGCCTTGAGTTGAAACACTCGCCCGGAAGTTGTGAAAAACAAGAGCCGAGTATGCGTGCTTGTGGAGAATACATCTTCAACTATGTCTTCTTCTTTTGTCGTAAGCCCCATCACACCTTTGCCTCCGCGGGCTTGGGTGCGGAAAACATCCGGCGCCATTCGTTTAATGTAGCCATCCCGCGTCATCATAACCACCGTTTCCTCATCCGGAATAACATCCTCCATTGAGAACGCCTTTATTCCGCGAGGCATAATTTCCGTTCGGCGTTCGCTCACATACTTCTCCGCCAAACCTGAAACTTCACCGCGAATCACATCCAACATTTTCTTCGCGGACTTCAAAACGGATTCCAGTTCCTTTATGAGCGCGTTCTTCTCTTTCAATTCCTCTTCTATTTTTAACTGCTCCAAGTTCGCCAAACTCTGCAGACGCATTTCCAAAATCGCAACCGCTTGTTTTTCAGACAATTTGAATTTCGCGATTAAATTCACTCGCGCTTCGTCTTTGTCTTCTGACTTTTTAATCGTCTCAATCACTTTGTCAATGTTTTTCAGCGCAATCATCAAGCCCTCCAAAATATGCGCTCGTTCTTGCGCCCGCAAAAGGTCGTATTCCGTTCGTTTCCGCACAATCTCCTGCCTGTGCTTGACATATTCCTCAAGCATTGACTTCAAAGACAACAATCGCGGCTGTACTCCTTCCACCAAGGCCACCATATTGTAGTGGAAGGTTGTTTGAAGTTGCGTCATCTGAAACAAACGGTTCAAAACTTTTTTCGGATATGCGTCTTTTTTCAAGTCAACAACGATACGCACGCCTTCCTTGTTTGATTCGTCGCGCAAATCGCGGATGCCTTCCACTTTCTTTTCGTGAACAAGCTCGGCGATTTTTTCAAGAAGCGAGGATTTGTTTACCTGAAACGGAATTTCATGGACGACGATGCGGAAGTTTCCTTTATTCTCTTCAATTTCCGTTTTCGCGCGGACCACGACTCCGCCGCGACCGGTCGCATACGCTTGTTCCATCGCCTTTACATCATAAGCTATTCCGCCTGTCGGAAAGTCGGGACCTTTCACAAATTGCATTAAGTCCGAAACGCTCGCGTCGGGATTGTCAATGAGATGCGTGATGGCGTTGCAAAGTTCGCCGAGATTATGCGGCGGGATATTCGTCGCCATTCCGACTGCGATACCCAGAGTCCCGTTCAAAAGAAGATTCGGAAGTTTGGAAGGTAAAACAAGCGGTTCAAGATGTTCGCCGTCATAATTCGGAATGAAAGATACCGTTTCTTTCTCAATATCAAAAAGCATCTCCTCCGAAATTGCCGAAAGTTTTGACTCCGTATATCGCATTGCGGCGGCATTATCCCCGTCAAGCGAGCCGAAGTTTCCCTGCCCGTGAACAAGCGGATAGCGCAGAGAAAAGTCCTGCGCCATACGAACCATTGAGTCGTATACCGCGGAGTCGCCGTGCGGGTGATATTTCGCAAGCACTTCTCCGACCACGGCCGCCGACTTCCTGAAACGCGCGCCGGAGCGAAGACCCAATTTCCACATCGCAAAAAGAATGCGACGATGTACCGGTTTCAATCCGTCCCGCACATCGGGAAGAGCGCGAGAAACAATAACCGACATCGCGTAGTCCAAATACGCGGTCTGCATTTCTTTGACTATGCTTTGGTCTTCAAGACGCCCGCCAACGGCGAAGTCATCTACGAAAGATAATTCTTTTTCTTTGGACATATTTTTTGATGAATCAATGAATCCAGGAATCAAGGAATGTCATCATTGCGAATTCGTTGATTCTCTGATTCCCTGATTCAATATTTCCTTTCTCATGGCGTCCGTAACGGCATCCTGCGCTTTGTCTTTGATAATTTCTTTTGATACTTCGGCTGAAATTGCTTCCCGCGCCGCTTCTGCGCGCTTCGCCGTCTCTTCAAGGCCGTTTAAAAGATTCTGAACATCGCCGCGGCCAATCATGTCCGCTTTGTCAAACGGCGCCGAGATGTCGTCTGCGCGTTCAACTGATGTTTTTACCTGAAATACCGCAAACGAAAGCGCCGCGATTATGCCGATTCCGGCAACACCGATGGCTTTTCTCTCTCGGTTGCGAAATTCTTCCGCAGAAATTTTTGAAAACGGATGCGGCATATCATTCGTTTCCGATCACAACCATCAGCATATCTTCTACCGGCAAATCCTTTTTCTTCGCCTTCCATTTTGACACTTCTTCCGTTCGCACCGAACCATACGCTTTTCTGAAAGCGGCGATGTCCGCCGACTCGCCAAGCGGAACTACTACGCGCGGTTCAACTTCCTGCACGGTCTCAACCGCCGCCGCCGGCGACATACCTTCGGCTCCCAATGACAAAATCAGGATATCAACTCCTTCAAGCACTTCAAGTTCTTTCTCGTTCGGCTTTCTGTCCAACGCGCCGAGAAAACCGACAAGAATATCTTCAGCCATAAGGCGCGCTATTTTGTGCTCCGGCGATGTTTTCGTCGGTGCAGAACGAACATCAAGCATTATTCCTTTCACTTCAAACTCGCCGGGCATTGAGACCACAAAAGGCGAGCCAACCACCGACTCCATTGAACCGTGCTCCGCTCCCGATTTGCTCATAAAAACAAGCTCCGCGGACAGTGTTCGCGGCATTCGCAATGTTCCTTTGTTTTCAAACGGGTCAAGCAGGGTTGTTACCTCTCCGTGCCCGGGTTCGGCCGCAATTGAAACGCATGAGAGACCGTAATATGTGAAAACCATAGCGACAACATTGTATCAGTTTCTCGGCATTCCCGCAATTCCATGAATCCGCTTAATGCACTGAACTATACTACTCTACCTGTGCTGTACTCTCTTCCCGTCCAATATCTTAATGGTTTTGTCCGAGCTTCCTGAAACAATGCGGCCGTCCGGAAGGACTTGGAGGGTAAACACATAGCCGTTATGACCTTCCAGTGTTTCCTGGTCATATCCTACTTCTTCTTTCTTGGTCCATATCTTAATGGTATTGTCCGAGCTTCCTGAAACAATGCGGCC
>CAYIOW010000008.1:0-29463 GCA_964365275.1 uncultured Gammaproteobacteria bacterium | reverse complement strand
GGCTCCGAAGTGTCGTCATTGCTCGGGAGAATTCCTTCGGCTGTCGGGTATCAGCCGACTTTGGCGCAAGAAATGGGTCGTTTGCAGGAACGAATCACTTCAACAAAAAAGGGTTCCATAACCTCAATTCAAGCAGTGTATGTGCCGGCTGACGACTTAACCGACCCGGCTCCCGCCACCACCTTCTCGCACCTTGACTCAACCGTCGTTTTGTCTCGTTCGCTCGCCGAACTTGGCATTTACCCTGCCGTAGACCCGCTGGACTCAACTTCAACCGTTCTTGACCCGAATATAGTCGGAGACGAGCACTACAAGGTGGCCCGCGGAGTGCAGAAAGTGCTACAGCGCTACAAGGACTTACAGGACATCATCGCAATACTTGGTATGGATGAACTTTCAGACGAGGACAAACTTGCCGTAACTCGCGCGCGAAAAATTCAAAAATTCCTCTCGCAGTCATTTTTCGTTGCGGAACAATTCACGGGCACGCCCGGAAAATATGTTCCTCTGAAAGACACCATCCGAAGTTTTGCGGAGATACTTGACGGGAAACACGATTCTCTGCCGGAATCCGCATTTTATATGAAGGGCGACATTGAAGAAGTGGTCGCTTCAGTAAAATGATATGTTTAAGTATTCTGTCGTAACAAATGAGCGGACGGTGAGAACGGGGGAGGCAAATGCGATAATCGCAATGACGGAAAGCGGGGAGATTACGATTTTGAAAGGGCACATTCCTCTTTTAAGCGCGCTTAAGCCGGGAGTGGTAACGGTGAAAACGGAAGGAGACGAGGATTTTTTCTCCGTATCCACAGGGTTCATTGAAGTGAGACAAAATGGCGAGGTTGTCCTTTTGGCGGACACCGCAGAGCATTCTGATGAACTGGATTTGCAGGTGATTGAAAAAGCGAAAAACGACGCGAGGAGAATTATGGAAGAGAAAAGGCACATTGATGATGAGGCGTTTGCTCACGCTGCCGCAGCGCTTGAAAGGGAGCTCGCGAAAGAAAAAGTGGCGCGCAAGAAAAAACACTAATTTATCTTCTCCCCCTAAATACTAAATACTTCCCCCTATGCGTGGTAGAAAACACAATACTGTGGAGAGGAGAATGCCTAGAACGCAAACCGGACGCGACAGGAGTTTGCGTTATAAAAACCAACTGCAAAAGCAGGCATCTGTTATTTCTCGTTTTGAACAAAAAAATCATCCGAGCGGTAGTTAGCGAGGGTCGGGGACGAGAATCCCTTCAACAATCGCACCCTGCTCGGATGAATAGCAGACACGCACTCTGGCGTTTTCCATCGGGTCGCTGGGACATCTCCACAGCGTTACCGTGAACCCGCCTGGAAGGTCCAAAGACACGGGATTCTTTCCTTCAGGCCACGGCACAACCGAAAGCCCGAAATCACGAATGTAAATCACCGCCTGCCGGATGCCGCTTCCGTTCTTCCCGAAAGCGATATACCCGGCCGGGCTTGCCTCCTTGAAGTTAGTCATACGGCTCTCCTTCGTTGCCAATCCTAGCACGAACGGATAAAATGTGAAGTGTATGGACGAAAACGGAACAATTGACGCGATGAAGGCGATAAAAGACGAGATTTTGGCATTAACAGAGTCGCCGCTCTTTGAATGCAGGGTTTCTGCTATGAATTTTCCCGTTATCGGCGAGGGCAATCATTCGGCTAAATTGATGTTTGTCGGCGAAGCGCCCGGCAAAAATGAAGCCAGGACCGGCAGACCGTTTTGCGGAGCGTCAGGCAAGGTTCTTGACCGACTTCTGGCTCATATAGGTTTGGAGCGAGCGAAAGTTTATGTAACGAATGTCGTTAAAGACAGGCCACCTGAAAATCGCGACCCAACACCGGATGAGATTGAAATATATGGCCCATTTCTGTTGCGACAGATTGAAATAATAAAACCTCGCGTGATTGCGACTCTTGGCAGGTTTTCAATGAAGTATTTGATGGAGAATTATGGCATTTGGGAGGACTTGCCCACGATTTCAAAAATACACGGCAGAAGATTTGAAATTTCTGCGGCACACGGCACGGTTGATATCGTTCCTCTGTATCATCCGGCAGTTGCGATATACAATCAGCACGAATATCCAACTCTCGCAAAGGATTTTGAGATTCTTAGAGAGATTATAGAACCAATATGCAAAGAATATTTTTTGCCGCAATCGTCATTCTTATCTTCGTCGGAGCAGGTTGCGTAAAAATGAACGGCACGGTGTCTGATGGGAAGCTTGGAGAATGGAAAATATCGTTTGATGTTCCGAACAAGGAATGGTTTGCTTATCAGCCGTACAGTAATAGCGGTTTCGGAAAAACGGCGGCACTGACAGACGACAGAGTTTGGTTGCAGACACTGGACAGCCCAGTTCTGCCTCAAGGGTATAAAATAAACAATTCGCTTACATACGATGATTCGGGCGAATGGGTTTTTATTGACGCTTCGTATTACCCTCCAAATGCCGACCCGCCAAACGCCTCCGTGCTGCAAAGAATGGGCAACAAGGATATTTGGGTGATGAAACGAAAAAAGGGTTCTGATTTGTATTACTGGAAAGGCGAGAACGGACTTTATGAGATGTATTTCTATAAAGGAGATAAGACGGCGCTCTTGCCGGAGCAGATTTTTTCCGCAATAAAAGAGGTAAAATAATCACCATTGGAAAATTACTCAAAAATGGAGAAATGGACAAGCCGCTTGATAACTTGAACGAAGAACAGAAAACCGCCGTTCTGCATACCGGCGGCCCGCTTTTAATTATTGCTGGTGCAGGAACTGGAAAAACGACTGTCATGGTCAGGAGGATAGCTCGCCTCGTAGTTGAAGAAAAGTTCAAACCTGAAGAGATTGTAGCACTTACATATACCGAGAAAGCGGCGCAAGAGCTTGAAGAGAGAATTGACCGACTTCTTCCTTACGGCGCTCTTGGCGTTTGGGTTTCCACATTCCACGGTTTTTGCAACCGCATACTTGATGAGTCGGGAGTCGCGGCCGGGTATCAGGGCAAATGCAACATTTTGGATGAAAATGATTCGTTCATATTGCTTCGTTCAAATTACGGAAAACTTCCTTTGCGGATATTGAAGCCGAAGGGGAATCCGTCAAGGTTTCTTCGCGGTCTCCTTCAACACATATCTCGCGCGAAAGATGAAGCCGTTATACCGGACGATTACAGAGTTTTTGCCATGTCTGTTGAAAACGCCGAGGAACGAGAGCGGCTTAATGAAATATCAGAGTGTTACGCCGCATACGAGGAATTGCTATCAAAAAAAGGAATGCTTGATTTCGGTTCGCTCGTGATTACCGTTTACAACATCTTCAAAAGCAGACCTGATATTCTAGCAAAATATCAGAATTTGTTTAAAGAAATTTTAATTGACGAATTTCAGGATACGAACTGGATACAATATGAGTTGATAAAAATGCTTGCGGGCGGGAGAAGAGCCATGACCGTTGTCGGAGACGACGACCAATCAATTTACGCTTTCAGAGGGGCGACGGTGGAGAATATATCGCGGTTTTTAGACGACTATCCTGATGCGAAAATTGTAGTATTGGATAAAAACTACAGGTCCTGCCAAGGCATTCTGAATATAGCCACTGAATTTGTCAGGATAAACGCGAATAGAATTGAGAGCAAAGTGCTTGAAAAAGCCGGTAAAGCAAAGAAACTGGTTAGCGTAGTTGATGGCGAAGCAAAAATATCGCACAGAAATTTTTTCACCGAGGAAGACGAGGCATATGGCGTCGCCGATGAAATAAAAAAGATTAGGAGTGAAACCGGCTCTGACTGGAGCGACTTTGCGGTTCTTGTGAGGGCTAACAATCACGCCGAACCGTTCATTGAAGCGTTCAAGGCGCTTGGAATACCTTATCGCTTTTGTTCGGAGTCCGGACTTTACAAATCGCGAGTCGTTCTTGATGTTTTGTCTATTTTGAGGTCGGTTGACCGTCCGGACGATTCAGCTAGCTTGTTCCGCTATCTTTCGCACCCGCGGCTTGGAATAAAAAATGAGGACATCATATCGCTCACTGGATACGCGAGAAAAAAGGGCGTAAACTTGTGGAAGGCGCTTGCTGACAATGTCGCTGTTTTGGGCGACTCAAAAAAAATCGGCGAGATAATAACAAAGTTGGATGAACTGCGGACAGCCACAAGGAAAATGAATGCTTATGAGATGCTCATTTTGGCGTTGAACGAAACTGGTTTTCTGGGAGATGTTTCGCAAAGCAAAGATTCAGAGAAGGAAGAGGCGATGATGCATTTGAAGGCGTTTGCCGATGTAGTTAGACGGTCTATAAAAATTAATCCGTATGGTTCGCTCAATGAGTTTTTGGAAATGTTTGACGAAGTGGAACGCTCCGGGGACGAAGGAGATTTAAGTTTTGACCCGCAGTCGGGCCCAGACGAAGTGCGATTAATGTCAATGCACGGAGCAAAAGGACTTGAATTCAGAAATGTTTTTTTGTCGTCTCTCGTAAACAGAAGAATGCCGTCCGACAATCATTCAGAGATTTTGCCATTTCCGGAGGAATTAAAGCACTATAAGCGAGAAGGTGATGATTTTCATATTGAAGAGGAGAGAAGATTGTTTTATGTTGCGATAACGAGGGCGAAAGAGCGGCTTATTTTTACTTCAGCGGAAAATTACGGCGGTAAACAGAAGAAAAAACCGTCCCAATTCTTAAAAGAAATCGGTGTTTGTTCAGGCGAGGTTGAAACGACGGAGATGACAATAAACAGAAGCGAGACACTGTCGGATGAGCCGCTTACGCGGAGGGCGACTGCTCCCGACGGTCCTCTTTCGTTTTCAAGCATTTCAACATATAGGCATTGCCCGCTTCAATTCAAATGCAAGCATATATGGGGAATTCCGACCTTTGGTTCATCGGATAAGAGTTACGGCATATCCATTCACAGCGCTCTTGAAACCGCCGGTAGAATGGCAAAGGAAACCGAACGATGGCCAAATAATTCAGAGGCGGAAGATATTTTGAGAAAATCCTGGGTGGAGGAATGGTACAACTCTGAAGAAGAAGAATCAGAGGCATTTTCAAGAGCGTTGTTAACATTTAATTCGGCGGTAGATTCGGAAGCGGCTCGCTCGCCGAAAATATTGGCGCTTGAGCGGGATTTCAAAATAGATATTGGCGGTACGATTATAAAAGGTAAAATTGACAGGGTTGATGTTGTTGACGGTGGAGTTGAGATAATTGACTACAAAACCGGAAAGCCGAAAAAATGCGATAAGCTTTCGTTTGAAGATAAGATGCAGTTGTTCGTATATCAAATTGCGGTAAAAACGGCGCTTAATCTTGAACCGGCGCGGCTCACGCTTCATTATATAGACGATAATTCCAGAGTTTCTTTCATCGGAGCAGAGAAGGATTTGAAAAAAACGGAAGAGATTATAGTAGAGACAGGCGCCAATATTTATTCCGGAAAGTTTGAAGCAACGTCTGGTGTTGTGTGCGAAAGATGCGAATATAGAACAATATGTCCTTTCAGATAATACAGGGACTTGATGCATAAGTCCTAAATATGTTGATTTCGGATTTGCTCAATGATGCGATGAAGCGTGCCGGAGTCGCCGACTCTGTGCGCGCCGCGATTGTTGTTGACGCTTCCAACAAAGCGCTTGTATCAGTGTTTGGTGAAGGCGTTTTGTTGATGGCCAAAACGGGCTATGTCCAAAACAGCGAACTGGTAATATACTGCTCAAACGCCTCGCTCGGAGATGAAATTTGTTTAAGAGGAGAAAAAATACTTGATTGTATTTTCAAATTGGCTCCTGACGCAAAAATATCCAGAGTTCGCCTTATGCACAAGTCAAGAGAAAATATTGAGAGCGAGAATACGAAATGAAGAACCCGTTGTCAAAGATTGTTTGGGTGTACGCGGCCGTTTCAGCAATCGCCTGTTTTGTGTTTTTCGCGAAAGTTTCGCCGTATTATCTTTCAGGCGCTTTTAGCGCGATACCATATTTGCTGGTTGGGAATACTTTGTTTTCTGCGATTACGGCGTTGGGTTTTGCCGCCAGAAGCGTCAATCCGAGCGATATGGTTGTATCAAGAAGATTGATGAAAAGCGCGCGACATGGGCTAATTTTAGGAGTGATAGTGTCTATAAGTTTATTAATGGTAAGGAATGGATATCTGAATGTCTGGAGCACGATTTTATTGGCAGTCGTGGCCTCGGTTGTAGAATGGCTATTCTTTGAAAACGACAATCAGCTGACAAAACGAATATCCTCATAGCATGGTGGACGGACGGAATATGGCGAGGTAAAATCGGTGCGCTATGTTTAAGTCCTTTTTCGGCAGTATTTCCAAAGATTTGGGGATTGACCTCGGAACCGTCAATACCTTGGTGTATTCAACCGAGAAGGGGATAGTCATAAATGAGCCGTCCGTTGTCGCCATCAATACGCGAAACGGGCAAATCCTTGCCGTTGGACGAGACGCCAGGAACATGGTTGATAAAACACCGCCACACATTCAAACATCTCGTCCGCTTACAAAAGGAGTGATTTCGGATTTTGAAGTAACGGAAAAGATGTTGAAATATTTTATTGACCTTGTTCATCAAGGAACATTCACTCTAATGCCGAGACCGAGAGTGGTTATAGGGGTGCCGCTGGAGATTACGGAAGTTGAAAGGAAGGCGGTTGAAGACGCCGTGCTGTCTGCGGGCGCCAGAGAGGTTTTTCTTGTTGAAGAAGTAATGGCCGCGGCGATTGGAGCGCGATTGCCCGTCGTTGATTCTGTCGGGAGTTTAATTGTCAATCTCGGCGGCGGCACGACGCAAATTGCGGTTCTTAGTTTGGGCGGTGTTGTAACATGGAAGTCATTGTCCGTTTCGGGAGAAGAGCTTAATAAGAATATTGTCGCCTACGCCAGAGAAACATTCAATGTTCTGGTCGGCGATAAGGTTGCCGAGGAGGTTAAAATGAAAATCGGGTCGGCTATGCCTGGGAGCGAGACCGCGGTGATGCCGTTGAGAGGGCGCGATTTGGTTACGGGCCTGCCGCGCGAGATACCGGTCAGCGATTCGCACGTCAGAGACGCATTGCATAAATCCGTCCGCGCGATTATTGATAATGTGAAGAACACGCTTGAACGAACGCCGCCTGAATTGGTTGCCGATATTTATGAGAGGGGCATTGTTCTTGTAGGAGGAGGGGCGTTGTTGACGGGATTTGATGAAGCGCTGTCAAAGGATATACAAGTTCCGGTGAGAGTGGCGGACGACCCGCTTACATGCGCGGTTAGAGGGACTGGCGCGTTGCTTGAAAAGCAGACACTGCTTGACGATGTCGCTCTTCCGTCATCATCCGAGAAACCACCATCTTTCTTCTGATATGCCTGTCGGTAAAAACATTAAAAGCACCGCCGCGATTTTTTTAGCGGCGGCTCTTGTCGCGACATTTTACATTCGCTCCGGAAGAGGAGGGGTTTTTGGACTTGTTTTGGGATGGATTGAAACACCGTGGTATTCCGCTTCAACAAAAATAGAAAAAACGGGAGAAATTATCTTCTCAACAAGGGCGGAGTTGATTGAACAAAACGCTCTGCTTGAAGAAAAGATAAAACAAGTAGCACTTGAGGCCGTGCAATGGCAAAAAAACGATTCTGAACTTGATTCGGCTTTGGCGCTTTTGAAATACAAGACGGAAACGAAACTGGATATGATTACCGCCAGGATACTGATTAAAACCAAAGATGATAGCAATGAAAGATTAGTGATTGATAAGGGTAGCGGCGACGGGATAAAACTTGGTCAGGCCGTGATTGAGGGCGAAGCAATCCTTGTAGGAGTGATTAGCGAGGTAGGCGCCAAAACATCGCGGGTAACGCCTATTTCCGATAGAGCACTGAAACTTGGGATACGAACGCTTAATAGTAAAGGAACGATTGGGGTTGCGAGCGGTGAAACTGGGTCTTTGATTTCCGTTAATTACATACCGAGAACTGCCAATGTCAAAATCAATGATGTGCTTGTTACATCGGGAGCCGACAGAGGCGTACCCGGCGGCTTAATCGTCGGTACCGTATCGTCCATTGAAGACAATAAGGATAAGCCGTATTTGAAGGCATACATAGAACCTATGTTTGACATAACTTCACTGTCGTATGTCGGCGTAGCATCTATAATATGAAAAAAGCGCTCGCTCACGCTTTGGTTATGTTATTGGTGGCCGGAATGTCATATGGATTATGGCCGGTTTTCGGAGGAAGTGTTCAACTTCTGTTTTTTTTCGTAATCGGAATCTGGTTGGCGTCAAAATTAGACACGAACAGCGCCATTGCATGGATGACAACCGAAGGTATGCTTCTCGATTTTCATTCTTCAGATGAAGTTTCCGGATACACGATTATTTTTGCATTTGTCTCACTTGCCGTGATAGCGGCGACGCGCCACTATGTAACTCACGCTTCAATTTACCCGCTGATAGTAATTTCATTTATTTCAGTCATCGCAGTAAATATTATAAATGCCGCGATGTTGTCAGTAATGGGTTTACAAATTAGTGATGGTTATGCGCTGGACACCTTGTTGTCTGCGATAATAGTATCCGCGACTGTGGCGTTTTTTATGGTTTTTGAAAAAAATCTAGGCAATAACCAGCTTGTACATGGACGGCATTTTTAAAATACAAAAAATTAACGGGCTCGGTGAAGTAACCGTAAACGAAGGCGAATCATCGTTAGAATACGCCGTAAGCGTTGCAATGACGAAAAAGCCGGCAATGACCTTCGTTGGCAGTTCTTTTTCCATGTTCAGAATGATTACGGTGCTTTTTCTCGCGGCGATCGTGTTGTTGATTATTGTTTTAAGAACGGCAGGGATGCAAATCTTGTCGGGACGAGAGTACTTGAATGAAGCGGAGGGGAACAGAACCGATGTATCGCCGATCGTTCCGACTAGAGGAAAGATATTATCAAGCGAAGGCGTTGTGCTCGCGGATAATGTCGCATCGTTCTCACTTTGGTTGAAGCGGGAATTCTTTTTAGACGAAAGCAAATATCCCGACCGTCTTTTATGGTTGGCGGAAGTAATGGAAGTAACAGAAAATGAACTGCACTCGTATTTGGTTATTGAAGAGGAAGCGGCGGGAGACATTCTGGTTTCAGACGGGTTGACGCACGAACAGGCGATGTTGTTGCTATCGGAAACTGACGACAATGATTGGTATCAAGTTGAAGAAGGGACTAAAAGGAAATATACAGCCGTCGGACAGTCATTTGGACATATTCTGGGTTACACTGGACCTTTGTCCAAAGATGAATGGCATGCGTATCGCGATGCCGGATACAGGAAAAACGACAAGATAGGAAAAACAGGACTTGAAAAAACATACGAGGCGGTATTGCGCGGGCACCCGGGCGAAAAAAGAATTGAGGTTGATTCGTCTGGCGTTGTCCGTGCGGCTCTTGAAGTGAGGGATGCCAAGCCTGGTTCCGACATTATTCTTAATATGGATTATGGTTTGCAATCATTTATAGACGGGCTGATAACCGAATATGGCAGAAAGAACGGAAAGAAAAGAGCGGCGGTCATTGTGATGAATCCACAAAATGGCGCGATATTAGCCCTGATGTCATCGCCCGGTTTTGATGCGAATGCGTTTTCGGGACGCGTTGACCAGTCAGTGTACAGCGCGCTAATTAATGATAAGAATCTTCCACTTTTTCAACGCGCCATAAGTGGACAATATCCGTCCGGTTCAACATTCAAACCAATTGTGGCGGCCGCTGCGCTGGATAATGGCGTAATTGACGAACACTCATCTATTTTGAGCATAGGAGGCATCAGAATCGGAACTTTTTTCTTTCCCGATTGGAAGGCGGGAGGCCACGGAATCGTTGATGTCAGAACAGCATTGGCCTGGTCGGTAAACACATTCTTTTACATAGCGGGCGGCGGATATTTGGAAAAAGACGGTTTGGGAATTACGCGTTTGATGGACTCTGCCGCAAAGTTCGGACTTGGAAAACCGCTGGGCATTGATTTGCCGGGCGAGGCGAAAGGTTTTTTGCCAAGCGCAAAATGGAAGGAGGAAACGAAAGGCGAACCGTGGTATATTGGCGACACCTACCACGTATCAATAGGGCAGGGAGATATTTTGGTAACTCCTTTGCAGGTAGCCGCGTATACTTCGGCAATAGCAAATGGCGGCATCTTGTATGTCCCGGAGGTTGCGGATTATTTCGTCTCGGATTCGCAAGAACAACAAATTGAGCCGAAAATACTGCAACAACGGGTTGCTTCACCCGAATCGCTGGAGATTGTCCGACAAGGATTGAGAATGGCGGTTACAACCGGTTCAGCTCGCCTTCTGTCATATCTGCCATTTAAAGTAGCGGGTAAGACAGGAACCGCGCAAGGCGGTATTGACCGCCCGAACCATGCGTGGTTTACTGGCTTTGCTCCGTATGCTGACCCGAGTATTGCGATAACGGTGCTGGTTGAAGAGGGAGGTGAAGGTTCTTCAACAGCTGTCCCGATTGCTAAAGAAATATTCGGATGGTGGTATCAGCAAGAAAACAATTAATGATTTGAAAATAAAATATAAGTATGCCGGACACGCAATATTTAAGTCCAGAGAAATTTGAGGAGTTGCAGACCGAGCTTAATGAACGCAAGACAAAAACGAGAAAATTGATTGCGGAGCAGCTGGAATATGCAAAACAGCTTGGAGACCTGTCCGAAAATTTTGAATACCATGATGCCAAAGACAAACAGGCGGAAAACGAGGGGCGAATTTTTGAACTTGAGAATCTTTTGAAAAGCGCAGTAATAGTTGAAGAAGAACCGTCCGGCGGTAGCATGATTAGAATCGGCACGACATTTGCGGTAGAACGAGATGACAAGTTGCTAACATTTACAATAGTTGGAAGTAATGAAGCGAATCCTATTGAGGGCAAAATAAGTAATGAATCACCGATGGGTAAGGTATTTATCGGAGCGAAAGCAGGTGATACGGTTGAAGTTGAGACGCCCTCCGGCGCAAAGATAAAATATAAAGTAAAAACAATACAATAATATGAAAAAAGCGGTCATTTTCGGCACATTTGACGGTGTACACGAAGGCCATCGTCATCTAATTCGTGAAGCGCTTGCTCACTGCGATGAGATTATCGTTATCGTTGCTCGCGATGAACATGTTCTTGAATTAAAAGGCCACATTCCTTTCAAGAATTTAGACGATAGAATGGAAATGATTTCGCTTGAGACGGGGGTGTCAGTTGTAGTGCCGTCGGATGAAGTGCTTGGAAGCTATCTTTTGCTTTCCGAGCATAAACCGAATGTGATTATTTTCGGCTATGACCAAGACGCATTAATGGAAGATGTGAACGCGTGGATGCAAGATAACAACATTCACATTGAATGCGTGCAGGCAAGCGCATATATGCCGGAAATCTATAAATCCTCTTTCCTTAATGAAGAGCAAGTGACGGATGAAGAAGAATTATTGCAAGAAACTATATGATTGACATAAAGGCGTTGAGAAAAGAGCCCGAGTTTTTTAAGGACGCTTTTAGAGCAAAGGGCGTTGAAATGGATGTTGATGTTATTTTGAAATTGGACGAGGAAGTTCGCGAATTGAAAATCCGAAGTGAGAAGATTCGTTCACAAAAGAATGCCGCTTCCAAGGAAATGGCTGCCGCTTCCGCCGATGTGAAAGCCGATATTATCGCAAAAATGAAAGAAGTTGACGGCGAGGGAGATGCGACAGAACAACAGTTAAAGGAGATTGACATCAAATTAAATGCCGCGCTTTCAGTTTTACCAAACCCGGCATTGCCAGATGTAAAAGTGGGTAAAGACGAGACGGAGAACGAAATTGTAAGGATTGTCGGGAAACCAAAAGTGTTTACATTCACCGTTAAAGACCATGCAGAGCTGGGAAAAATACTGAATATTATAAATCTTGAAGCAGGCGCCGTTGCCGCCGGAGCCAGATTTACATATCTGCAAGGAGACGCTGTTCTTCTGCAATTCGCGCTTCTTGAATACGCGCTTGGAATCATTTTAGATAAAGGTTTTATACCGGTTATTCCGCCACATATGCTTACGGAAGAGAATATGGGCGCGATGGGATATTTAGAGCACGGTGGAAAAAACGAAATATATTTTCTTGAAAAAGACAAATTATATTTGATTGGAACAAGTGAACAGGTGATAGGGCCGATGCATAGAGACGAAGTGTTTGATATTAAGGAGCTTCCGAGGCGGTATGTCGGGTATTCTCCATGCTATAGAAGGGAAGCTGGTTCTTACGGTAAAGACACGAAAGGAATTTTGCGGCTTCATCAGTTTGATAAATTGGAATTGTTCAGTTACACGACACCTGAACAGTCAGGCGACGAACATGAGTTTCTGTTGTCAATAGAAGAGAAACTGGTTTCCGGACTTGGTTTACCGTATAGAGTTGTAAAACAGTGCACGGGAGACCTTGGTCTACCCGCGGCACGCAAATACGATATTGAGGTTTGGATACCGTCGCAGAACGCGTATAGGGAGACGCATTCAACGAGTAATTGCACAGATTGGCAAGCGAGGAGATTAAATATCAAGGTTAAGGGTGGTGGAAAGACGGAAATCGCACATACACTTAATGGCACGGCTTTTGCAATCGGAAGGATGCTCGTAGCTATTCTGGAAAATGAACAAAATGAAGACGGAACGGTGAATATACCGGATGCGCTGATTCCGTTTATGCGCGGTAGGAAAATAATTGGCTGATATGCGCGCGGATTCTTGGCACCTTCACGGCGCGAAGAAGGCGGAGAACCCATATTATAAGCGGACGGACGAAGGAATTCAGGTAAAATTGTGGTTGGTGTGTGCGATTGGACTTGGTGCCTTGTTTATTTTGCTCATTTTGAGGTTTTTCCCTGGGCTCTGGATATATGAAGCGAAGATATCTGAAGGGATGAATGAGGAGGAATATGCGGAAGCGAAAAAAATGGTAAATATTTGGCTTGAAGGATATTCATTTATGGTGTTTCCAAGAAAGTCAAGATTGTTTATAGAGACGGATATTCTAAAAAATAATCTTAGCGAGGCATTCAGTGAATACGCGTTTATATTGCGAGTCGCGGACGCTACGCTTAATATACTGCCAGACAAAAAAACCGTTGCATATTATGTTTTACACGAGGATTTAATGTATGCCATTTCAGATGACGGGACTATGCTGAAAGAACTTGATGATATGGAACGGATTAAAACGATTATGGATGCGGAACAGAATAAAATTGTAATTATCGCTGACGAAAGACCTAACGAGGAACTAAATGGACCGTTGTTTCGCAAGGCGCTGGGTATATTTAATGAAATAAAGAATGGTACGATGCTTTCGCCGACTGGAATCAGAATTGACTCAACAGGGAATAGAATTGATATCAAAACGGTTGAAGGGCCGCAGATTTATTTCTCTATGGAAAAACCGATAGATTCACAATTAAAAAAACTATCGTCTTTTCTTGAAAAACGGCTTGTTGATTTGGCGGAATTAAAGTATATTGATGCGCGATTCACAAATCGTCTTTATTATCAATAGATATGAGAACACATATTGTCGTCATAGCATTTACCGTGGTTGTCTTTACCGGTGCCGGATGCTCGCTAGTCCCTGGGTCACGAGTTGAACAACAGGGCACGCTTGAAAAGCGTTTGCCGGACCATATTACTGTTGTGTACGGAACGACATTGCCAGCCGCATTGAAACAGGCAAGAGGGGATGGCCGTTCAAGCGTAAAAGTGAGCGACAAATCATCTAATGTGATTGAGGTAACGGTAAATGACCCAACGCATACTTTGTTTAAGGCTACTAAATCTCCGGTTGATGCCCCGTTCTCCGTTTTGAAAGTGGCCGGTCTTGATGTGATTGACAGGGCCTACGATAAAACAGTTGATGAGAATACAGGAGATTGGAGCTTCAAGATAAATGTTGCGAATGAAGCTGATGTTGCGGCAATCATATACGAAATCTCCGTTAGAGTATTCAATATACCTTCCACGACGGAATGGACTATTGATATCAAATGATTTTACGACACTAGCGACTTCATATACGAAACAGGGGAGAGCACATAAAGATTGTATAACCAATATGTCTATAGTGCTCGTTCACTGGGAAACGAGGAGGAGCGGATAAGCAATATTACGCTAGCAGGAAAAATTCAAAAGTATTTGGTAGAAAATATTTAGATGTTTAGATGCGTTTATGCGTTAGTGAGGTTATATTTGTCCGGCCTCTTATGAATGAGATGAATATGGGTGTCGTAAAAGAGATATTGTAAGACGCCACTACCAACAATTCTGAAGTCCCCTATTGATTCACGAGATAATTCTGCGGGTTTACTGGTATCCCGTCTTCTCTAACTTCAAAATGCAAATGAGCGCCAGTTGATAATCCCGCTCCCTGCGTTCCGGGCACACCGCCCGATTTTCCGATAACTTGTCCCCTTTCAACAAACTGGTTGGCAACAACACTCATTTTAGATAAATGCGCGTATAGAGTCGCTATACCGTTTGAGTGTATAACCATAATGTAATTTCCATACCCTCTTCCTGTTCTTGCAAATGCAACATACCCGGATGCCGCCGCCTTAACCGGAGTTCCGGCAGGAACCGCCATATCCAGGCCGGTGTGTTCAAATAAATTTCTAAATGGGTATTCTGGGTCGTGGAATGTAGCGGTTATTGTTGGCCGCGGCACAGGCCAAGATAAAACGACTGGGCCTGAAATGCCGTCTGTTTTTTCTAGCTTATCGTTTATCTTTTCTTGCAACCTTATCAATTCCGACTTCGTATATTGCTGTTCTTCTTTGAGTTCTCGTAATAGAATCGCGTACTCGTTTTCTGATTTTTTCGTGGATGAAAGAATCCATACCTTGGCTTGTTGCGACGACTCCAGGTTCTTTTTCGCCCTCTCAAGAGATGCTCTGATTTCAATTTGTTTCGCCTGTTTCTCATTTAGACGCGATTTTTCGCCTTCTAATGACAACTGAATGCTCTTCAAGTTGGAAACCGAATCCGACAAGCTTTCCTGCAATGTTCTTAAATATTGCCACTGTTCAAAAAATTGCGAGAAAGTTTGCTTGCCGAAAATTAGATACATCGGGTCGGTTTCTTCCGATGTGTGCAATTTCTGGAGAATCACTCCTATATATTCTTTCTGTTTCGCCACTTCCGTATTCAGTTTTGATATTTTCGCCTGTATTTCTTGTCTTTCAAGTTCATTTTTGGATATTTCCAATTCAGCCGAATTGATATCAAGTTCGGTTTTTTTGATTTTATTGTCAAGAATCAGCAATTGGTCTGAAAGCGTTTTAGCCGTAGTTTGAGCGCCCTGAATCTTTTTTTGATATTCGTCTATCTTTCTTTTAATGCCGTCAATCTCCGCTTGTTTGTTTTCCAGCTGTCTCTCAAGGTCGTCTTCCGCTTTTACGAAACCTATGCCGTTCGCAAACAACGACTGCGCGACTATGAGCACGACCAATATCTTTGTCAATCGCTTATTCATGTGGATAATTTTTGAATGGCTGATTCTATTCTGTTCACCGTTTCCTCATTGCCAAGAATGTGCCAATACTCAAAGGGTCCCGGGGATGGAGTTTTTCCGGAAAGAGCGACACGAAATGGCCAGAGTACTGCTCCGACCTGTTTTCCGGCTCCATTTATGAGTCCTTTCATACTTTCTTCAAGTGTCTTTGGCGAGCCAGAGTAAACCTTACCGGAGTTTATACAATCAAGAACGAATTTTAACGACTCCACGGCCGTCTTTCTATCCAGTTTCTCTCCAAGTAGGTCATTCTCGTTATATTCGCCGACAATCCTATAGCTATCTATCGCGTTAATAATCTCTTTCAGAGTTTTTGCTCGGTTTTGTTCAACAGTTATAATCCTGCGCAAAAAATCACCGTCAATACCGTCATTATCGGAATCTGACAAAAATTGTCTCGTTCTCAAGTAAAGGTCATCAGCGGACAGCGACTTAATATATTGGCAGTTCATCCAGTCCAGTTTTTCCGTGTTCAGCACCGCTCCGCTTCCCTTCACTTTTGATATATCAAAACTCCTCATTAATTCTTTTTCTGCATAGATTTCCCGGTCGGCGGTAGGATTGAAACCGAGCGTTGCAATAAAATTAACTATAGCTTCCTTTAAGTATCCTCGTTCAAGATAACTTGAAACCGACACATCTCCTTTTCTCTTGCTCAACTTCGTCTTGTCCTGATTCAAAAGGTTTGGTGAATGCGCGAATCTTGGGGCTTGCCAACCGAACATCTCATACAAAATCAAATGTTTGGGAGTTGACGAAAGCCACTCTTCGCCGCGCAGGACGGTAGTAATTTTCATCAAATAGTCATCAACGACCACTGCAAGGTGATAGGTTGGAAAGCCATCGGCTTTAATCAACACCTGGTCGTCAATATGTTCGTTCAAAAACCTCACCGTGCCGCGAATCGCATCTTCAAGAACCGTCTCCCCTTCCGGTACTTTAAGTCTAATTACGCTGGCAATACCGTCATTAATATTTTTCTTTGTATCCTCTGCCGTCATTTTCAGGCATTTTCTGTCATATCTCGGCTGTTCTTTTCTTGCAATCTGTTCTTCGCGCAATTTATTAACTCGTTCTTCCGAACAAAAACAATGGTATGCTTTTCCGTCAGCAACTAATTCGTCTGCATATTTTTTATATATATCTAACCGTTTTGACTGAATATAAGGACCATATTCTCCCCGTTCCCGAAGTTCTCCTTTATGGTCAAGATATGGCCCTTCGTCAGGCACGACACCCATCGCGTTTAATGTGGCGATAATACTTTCAATTCCCCCGTCAACCGACCGCTTCTGGTCCGTGTCTTCAATCCTCAAAATAAACTTGCCGCCGGTTTGGCGAGCCAAAAATGACGCCCAAAGAGCCGTCCTTAGCGACCCGATATGTATCATTCCTGTCGGACTGGGAGCAAATCTTGTTCTTTCGTTAATCATGCTTTTTTCCTCCTGATATATGTTTAACTCTATCCCAAAACGCATAAAATGGGAAGACGACTACTGCATTGAAAATCCTTCCGATTCGTTTCGGTTCAATAATGAGTCGCCAGGCCCATTCAAGTCCCGCAGTGCGCATTATCTCTGGCGCTCTCGGGATTTTTAACGAAATCATATCTATGGCGCCACCAACACCAACAGCGACCTTAAGCGAAGGTATTTTATTCGCAAATTCGGCCACCCATCTCTCTTGTCTGTCATTGTTCCCTCCACCGAGCGCCACGGCAATAATTGTTGGAGATTGAGAGCGGATATTTTCCAATAAGTCAATCGGCTGATGCCACTCCCCATTCTCGTATCGTATTTCTATCTCCCCTATTGCCTTGAAATTTACATTTGGGAAAACCTTTTTTAAGACCTTGCATGCCGTTTCGGCGTCTTTTCCCCAACCGCCGAGCAACAATACCGTTTCCTTGGTTTCATTTGCTAACCCGCACAATTCAATGAAGAAATCAACACCGGGATATCGCGGACATATCCCTTGTCCGGTAAAGAACGACATTAAGGTGATTCCGATTCCGTCTGGAATTAGGACGCTCATTGTTGAAAGAACTCTCCTGATAGTTCTGTCTTTTTTTGCGGCTAAAAGCATCTCCGGATTGATTGTCGCAATAGTGGTTCTATTTCCGCTCGTGAGCGTATCTTTAATGAATACGAAAAATTCTTGCCGCGACATTGCGGCGATTTCAAGTCCGAAGAAATTAACAGTCATATTTCGCATACCATACTTCAAAATGTATCGTTTTGTCCACATGTTCATCTTGACGAAAATGGTTTAGCACTCTACACTTGTGAGTGCTAATTATGTTGCCAAATAATTTCACGCATCGGGCGCAGGAAGCAATACAGCGAGCTCACATGAATGCGATGGACCGTGGGCAAACGCAATTGGACCCATTACATCTCGCGTCAGCGCTCCTTGAACAAGACGACGGTATTGTGCCGGCGATGATGCGAAAATTGGGCGTAGACCTCGCATCACTCAAAAGCGCCGTAGAGGAAGGGTTGCATAAATTGCCTGTCGGTTCTCAAATTTCGGCGCCGCCGGGACAGATTTTTTTGTCAGACCAGCTTGCCAAGTCGCTTCAAACAGCGGATAAAGCGGCGCGTGAATTCGGAGATAAATTCATATCTTCCGAGCATCTTTTTCTTGGATTGATTTCAGGGTGTCCTTCCCTTTCAAGGGTCTTGGCTTCGCATGGCGTTACGAATGAGCAGATATTCAGTTCATTGAAGGAATTGCGCGGCTCACACAAAGTTGATTCTCCGGAAGCCGAGGCGCGCGTTGAACTTCTAAAAAAATACACTCGAAATCTTACCGATTTGGCGCGCGAGGAAAAACTTGACCCTGTAATAGGCCGTGATGAGGAAATTAGGCGAGTTATGCAGGTGTTGTCGCGGCGAATAAAAAATAATCCCGTGCTGATAGGCGAGGCGGGCGTCGGAAAAACGGCGATTGTTGAAGGGCTCGCGCAGAGAATAATAGCGGGCGATGTGCCTGAAAGTTTAACAGGAAAAGAAGTGGTTTGTCTTGATATCGGTTCATTGGTTGCCGGCACAAAATATCGTGGTGAATTTGAAGACCGTCTTAAAGGATTAATGCGCGAGCTTGAAGCGGCCGACGGACAGTACATTCTCTTTATTGACGAACTTCATACTCTTGTCGGCGCCGGGGCTTCGGGAGAAGGCGGCGGTATGGACGCCGCGAATATTTTGAAACCGGCGCTGGCTCGCGGCGAACTTCGGGCTGTCGGCGCGACAACAATAAAAGAATACCAAAAATACATTGAAAAAGACCCGGCGTTGGAGAGAAGATTTCAGCCGGTTTTAGTTGAAGAGCCGAGTGAGGAGGACGCAATAGCCATTCTTCGCGGAATAAAAGAAAAATATGAGATTCACCACGGTGTCCGCATCACTGACCCTGCGATTATATCGGCAGTCCAGCTTTCCCAACGATATATCACTGACCGCTTTCTCCCGGATAAGGCGGTTGACCTGATTGACGAGGCCGGCTCGGGTCTTAGGTTGGATATTGACAGTATGCCGGAGGATTTAGACAGGATGAAGCACGATGTGAAGCGGCTTGAAATTGAAAAAGCGGCGCTTGCGATGGAAAAGGATAAGGCATCAAAAGAAAGATTAAAGGAACTTGAACGAGAACTTGCCGAGGTTTCGGAAAAGGCACATGAGTTTGAAACCAGGTGGATGTCTGAAAAAGAACAAATAATGGCTTTACGCGAATTAAAACGGCGTATTGATGCATTAAGGGCTGAGGCAGAGATTGAAGAGAGGCGAGGAGACCTTCAAAAGGTTGCGGAGATTAGATATGGACGAATTCCTGAACTAGAGCGCGAGCTGATTGAACACGAAGGTAAATTAAAAACAATGCAAGCGAGCCGAGGGTTGTTGAAGGAAGAAGTTACCGAGGAAGACATCGCTCGCGTTGTTTCAATATGGACAGGCGTGCCGGTTCAAAAAATGCTTGAAAGCGAAATGTCAAAACTCGCCCGCATGGAAGATGAGCTCAAAAGCAGAGTCGTGGGACAGGAAGAGGCCATTACCGCCGTTTCAAACGCTCTTCGCCGTTCTCGCGCAGGCATTTCCGAGGAAAATCGTCCCATAGGCAGTTTTATGTTTCTTGGTCCTACCGGCGTTGGAAAAACGGAACTCGCGCGCGCTCTGGCCGAATTTATGTTCAACGACGAACAAGCGCTGGTTCGCGTTGATATGAGCGAATATATGGAAAAACACTCAGCGTCCAAATTGATTGGCTCGCCGCCGGGTTATATTGGGTATGATGAAGGTGGACAGCTGACGGAAACGATAAGACGGCGGCCGTATGCGGTAGTGTTATTTGACGAAGTTGAAAAAGCGCATCCCGATATTTTCAATATAATGCTCCAGATTCTTGACGATGGGCATGTTACGGATGCTAAAGGGCGGCGCGTAAATTTCAAAAACACGATAATCGTTATGACTTCAAATATAGGTTCGGATGTAATATTGGAGTCAGGAAAACGCGGGGCTATAGGTTTTGAAGACGGAGACACGATGCCCGCCTTTGCAGTTGACAGAGAGGATGTTCGCGAAAAAATAATGTCTCTTCTGCGCGACCATTTTAGGCCAGAATTTTTGAATCGCATTGACGAAACAATCATATTCCATGCATTAAAGAAAGAGCAAATCAGAAAAATCGTTGACAGGCAAATAGCGCAAGTAATCGCACGGCTTAAAGAAAAAGATATTCAGATTGATGTCAGTGTAAAAGCGCGCGACTTGCTGGCTGAAAAAGGATACGACCCGCTTTTTGGCGCTCGGCCATTGAAACGAGTGATTCAAGAATTGCTCCTGAATCCGATTGCGCTTCAAATTGTAAAAGGCGAAGCAAAAGCAGAAACAAAGATTAAAGTTGACGCAAAAAACAACGAGCTTGTTTTTACATAAAAAACAGCGCACCTAGTTTCGGTGAGCCGAGCTTAGAATGAGATCACTGACGGCACCTGAATGTGGTAGATTCCTGATGATTGGATCGGATACTGTATCGTTATCTGTGTACTCTTAACTTGAAGCGCAAGCATCATCATCGTAAGAAGCTTTAATGCAATGCCACCCAAAAGGAAGTACTTCAGAACGGAATGCACACCATACTTGCCATCATAGAGCGCATCACACTCCGCGACAGTGAGTCCAAGACCTCGTTTGAAGGTCCTGTAATGGTATCCCATCAATTTTTCGCCAGTCGTTGTACGACAATATAGTCCGTATTCACCTCTATCGGTTGAAATACTTACTAAACGACTGGATTCATTGAAACTGAGAACAACTTCCCCATCAAAACCCTCACGCTTGATATGGATTTTCATGGAAACCTCCGTTCGTGCAAAAGGGTACACCGAATGAGTGATTTTAGCAAACAAATGTACTCCGCCACCACATCCTGGACTCCGTTGGATGTTTTTTTGTTAAGAATTGAAGGGGAGATTGAAGGTTCAGGGAATGGTGAGGTCGCTCCTGATTGTACCAGAGAATCCACTGCATGAGTTTTCTGTTAAAACTGGCAGGGTTGAGAAGATCCGGTACATGATAGTCCACGAACTCCTCTTGGATGGTGCGATTAAATCTCTCACAGTGCGCGTTCATCTTAGGTGTTCTCGGATAGGTATGCCAGTGGGTCTTGTGGAGGAGACGAAGTCGTTCATCAGGTCTCTTTTGTCGCTGCGAGGCCGTGCTTCTTCCAGAAGATGAGAATTCTCGCTCTTTTCTTCGCGTTTTCGGTAACCATATGAGCCCATCGTATGGCATAGTCTGTAATCCTGACAAAACCACGCACTCCGGCACCGATGTGTTTGATCTGCATACTCCTTGGGTTTCTAAGGAGTCCAGGATGTATGTGGCATCATGCAACAAAAGTGGTAGAATACGGTTTCTATGAAAATTAGAGTCGTTTCATCTTCATTCTGCATTCTTGTCGCTATTTTGAGCCCACTCTTCCCTGCCTCGGCCGCGGGATTTAACCCGAATTTTGTTTTATCGGACAGGGACTTAGTGAATTATCAATCGCTCACAAAAGATGAAATTCAGAATTTTCTAAACACAAAACCCGGAACTTTGGCATCGTACAAAACAGCCGACCTTGACGGCGCGCTGAAATCAGCATCTGAAATAATTTGGCGCGTTTCAAATGTATTTCTTGTCAGTCCTAAATTCCTGCTCGGGATGCTGCAAAAAGAACAGTCGCTGGTTACCGATTCATCTCCAAAACCTTCTCAATATGACTGGGCGATGGGTTATGCGGTGTGTGACGGATGTTCGGTGAGCGACTCCGCTGTCGCTAAATTTAAGGGTTTCGCAAAACAGATTGACAGTGCGGCGCAGCAATTTCGTATTGGTTATCTCGCTGATTTGGATTCCAAAGGAAAAACGATTACGAACATTGCTCCTGGTTCGCCGGTTGTTATTGATAACACGACCGTTATTCCCGAAAACAAAGCGACTGCGGCTTTGTACACATACACTCCACATCTTGAGGGCAACCGCAATCTTTGGCGAATTTGGCAGGATTGGTTCGCAAGGATGAATTATCCGAACGGTTCAATATTGAAAAATAAAAAGACGGGAGAATATTGGAGAATATCAAGCGGGAAACGGCAACTGTTCCCTTCTGCGGCAGTATTATCGTCATATGTTGACCCGTCTGCCGCAATTGAAGTTGAGGAAAATGTCATAACCGCCTTTGATATGACCGAAGTATTGTCGTTTCCGAATTATGCACTCGTTGAAGACGAAAAAGGCGATGTGTATTTACTCGTAGGTTTCCGAAAGAGAAGATTTCAGACGCTTGACGACCTTAAGTTGTTCGGATTTTCTAACGACGAAATAATAAAGGGTACGACCCGCGATTTGGAAAAATACGCCGATGGAGACACCATTACTTACAAGACCGAATACCCTCGTGGATTCATCGTTGAAGACAAGCTTACAAAGAAAAAATATCTCATTGAAGAAAATAAGCGGAGAGAAATACCTACTTCTGACCTTCTGCAATTTAAATACCGCGGTTGGAAAATATCGCAGAGAGCACATGCGGAAGTAGCGGCATATCCGGAAGGCGCGACAGTGCAATATCCCGACGGCTCCTTGCTCAAACTATCGGACGGCCCCATTGTATATGTAATAGCGGATGGAAAAAGAAGACCGATTTTGGACGAACAAACTTTTCTTGGTCTAGGTTACAAATGGAGTTCAATAAGAACTGTGTCGCGAGAAGCGATTGAAATTCATCAACCCGGGGACTCGCTTATACAACATTGATATGTTAATTTACGCCGCAATAGTTCCTCATCCGCCGTTTGCGCTTCCAAGCATAGGAAAAGAACATGCGAAATTATTTACGACAACTGCGGAAGCATGTTTGAAAATCGCGGAAGACATTGCGTTGCTTTCCGTGAATTCAATTTTGTTCATTACGCAACACGGCGAAAGGTATAAGAACGCCGTCGCTTTGGCTATGCATGACCCGTTTGCGGCATCTGTCATGGAATACGGAGACATGGGGCTTACGGCTTCTTACGACCCGGATTTAAAATTAATAGACAAGATTCAAAGACGATTGAAAGAGTCAGGTGTAGATAAAACGCTTACAACGAATGAAACTGTTGACGGAGCAACTTCGGTCGCGCTTTTATTGCTTGGAGAATCTGTTAAAAAAATTAGAATCGCCTTGGCGACTCCTCCAAAATCTGACGGTAAAAGCGTTTTGCGCGCCGGAGAAGCAATTCGCGAATCAATAGAAGAAAGTTCAGCGCGTATTGCGGTAGTTTGCGTTGCCGACCTATGCGGCGGCCTTTCGCCTATTTCCGAATACGGCGAAAACTCGGAGGCGACCAAATGTTCAGAGACCATTAAACATCATATCAACGATTGTAACAGAGCCGCATTGATTAACGCCCAAAAAAAGTCGTCTAAATTGATTCGCTTTGCTGACCTGGACTCATTGATTATGTTTTTCGGAATCATAGGCGACTCTCGTGTCCGCCCGGAAGAATACGCTTTTGAAGCGCCTCTCGGCACGGGACATCTCACGGAGGCGTTTCATTTTATATGATTGCTTTCGTTTGCCCTTTGAAGAGAATGCCTAGAACATTTCAGCGATTTGACTACCTTGTTCCGGAAAATATAAATGCTCAAGTGGGCGATTTTGTTGAAGTGCCATTCAGAAACAAAAAACTGACCGGTGTTGTGATTGGATTAAGCAAGGAGTCAATAGTTCCAGGTTTAAGACCCATATTAAAAATTCTTGACTTCCCTTCTCTTACTAAGGAAGAAGTTGATTATGCGTTGTCTCTTTCAAAATCATTGTATCAATCACCGTCAACGATATTTTTTCTCGGAACCCCTTTTATAAGAAGAAAACAAGTAAAGAAAAATAATGCGATGTCCGTCAACCGGCAATGGTCAATAAAAAAATATGAGGCGGAGGAAAGCGCGAAAATCTTAAAGCTGTTAATGAAAGATGACAACTCTATTGCTGTCTCCGGCGACAGGATTTCCATTGCCTCTGCCGTTCTGTACTGGAAAAAACACAGAAGAGCGATGCTTGTTTTTGTTCCGGATTTAAACATGTTGAAGTCAGTTGCCGTCGCTTTTCCTGAAAATGCCCGTGTCTTGACATGGAGCGGCAAATCAACGCTTGGAGATGCCTATTCAGCTTGGTATGCGATTAGAACCGAAGAAAAGCGCGTTGTAATTGCAACAAGAGTCGCATCATACACACTTCCCAGTCCTGCACTTAAAGTAATCGTTATCGATTCCGGAAATGACGACTATTTTGAACAAGAACAAAATCCTTATGTTGATGTAAGACGCGCAATTGTACTCGCCGGCTCGTACTCCGGATTTTCAATTTCAAGATTATGCGTTATGCCGCGTGTTGAAGATAAACCGTTGACAGACGACTTATGGAACTCGGGCGATGTAAAAATAGTTGATTTGCATTCCACGATGAGAACATCTCAATCCATTTTCATAAGCGATAATTTAATTTCCGCAATACGCGACAATCCCCCTGTTGATTCGCCGTGGATACTGTATTTCAACCGGCTTTCTGGTGATGGATATAAAGCGGAAGATATAAAACAAGCGTTGGATGAATCATTGCGCGAATTCAAATCGCAAATCTTGTCGGCTGAAAACGACATTCCTAAGGAAGGAATCGCGATTTCAACAAAAACTTTTTTTCATAAAATTGACATTTTGTCGCCAAAAATATCGGGGATTGCTATTTTGAATGCAGATCGTGAATTTATTCTTCGCGGATTTAGAACAATGGAACGAGCAACAGGAACAATCAGACGGCTTGTTTCAATTGCAAGAAGCGCGGGAGTACCGTGTATCATTCAAACATTTGATACCAACACAATAAAAAAAATGTTGTCAAGCACGAAAGAAATATATGACAATGAATTGTCGGCACGGAAATTGTTGGGCTATCCACCCTATAAAGATATCGTGATAAAATCTGTTAGTGGCGCTAAGGTTGAAGTAAGAAAGACCAAATATTTTGAACCGATTGAGGAGTGGTTGACAACGACTCACTGCGCAGATATTATCACAAACCCCGATAGATATGATTTTGCCCATTTTGACCCATCCAAACCCAAATCTTAGGCGAAAGGCAGAACCTATCGCTTCTTTTCGTTTCAACTCCGATTCGTTGAGAGAAACGATAAAAAACATGCTGGATTCGCTTAAAGCGCAGAAAAATGGTATCGGTATTGCCGCGGTGCAAGTAGGAATTAAAGAAAGAATTATATTAGTTGACTTGGGTCGCGAAGGCATCGTCGCATTTCTGAATCCAGAAATCATCTCTCGGTCAAAAAAAATGATTGAATTTGAGGAGGGTTGTTTTTCGGTTCCTGATATATACGGGATCGTAAATAGACATCGCTCCGTAACGGTGAAAGCAGTGTCGCTTGAAGGAAAAGAAAGAACATTGAAATTGAAAGGACTTTACTCCGTTGTTTTTCAGCATGAAATAGACCATCTGGATGGCATTCTCTTCATAGACAAAATGATACGCAAAACCAACGGAACAGAAAGCGCAATATGATTAAGGTTGCTTTTTTTGGGACGAACAACGAATCTATTCCGGCGCTAAACGTTTTGCTTGGTTCAAGCGACATTTCGGTGGTGTTAGGCGTTACTTCGGCTCCAAAACGCGGCGACAGGAATCAAATGAAGGAATGTCCTGTTCATATCATACTTAAGAAACAAGGCATACCAGTCGTCTTTGTCGCGGACTCAAACGCGAATGAAATGATAAGAAAGCTCGGCGTGGATATCAATGTAGTTGTTTCATACGGAAAAATTCTTTCAAAAGATTCTATAAATTCGGCGCGTATCGGCACAATTAATGTTCATCCGTCGCTTCTTCCGAAATTTAGAGGACCTACACCCGTGCCTGCCGCAATTATGTCAGGCGAAGATGAAACCGGAGTAACAATAATTGATATGGATGAAAAGATGGACCACGGCCCAATTATAGATTCTGTAAAAGTTCCGCTTAAAGGAAACGAAAAAATGCCCGACTTGCTAATTTCTTTGATGAAAATAGGAGCCGATAGATTGGTGAATGTGATAAAAGAGTATGTTTCGGGTGAAATAAAAAAGACAGCACAAGACCACGCAAAAGCAACATTCACAAAATTATTCACAAGAGATTCAGGAAGAATAATAGCCGGATTTGATTCCGTTCTTTTTGAGAGAATGGTGAGGGCACTCAATCCGTGGCCCGGTGTTTGGATGATGGTTGAGCAGAAAGGAAAACCATGCAAACTAAAAATACTTGAAGCGCATTTGGACAACTACAAAGAACAAGAAAACTCCTCTATTATTGAGTCGGATAAAATATTGAGAATTGGCCGGTTGATATTAGACAGAATTTTGTTTGAAGGAAAAAAATCAGTATCTGGCGCGGAATTTGCCGCAACACACCGTAGATTTTCTGCAAAAATATTGTAATTAAATTGCTGCTTGGACAACGATGCCGCGAGTCGCCTCCTCTTTATGTTTCACCTCCGCGATTATGGGAGGAAGAATAGCGACAATAAACGCGATGGTCCCCCAGCCGATTGGATGATTCAAATAAGGACTAAAAATGTGGGACACCGTCAATGCGATGACAGATGCCAATAAACCACGCCAAAGCCACCTTCGCGAAGGGTCGGTTTTTGAATTTATGAACAGAAGTATTGAGAGATAAAATAGAAAATAAATGAATAAGCCGACTCCAAATAAGCCGAACTTAACCCAGATGTCGTGCCAACCCCATTCAAATGCGTATGTGGTAACTAAATCGGTCTCGTGCATTTGTATGTACCGCGGGTCTTTCGTTACATAGCTTAATCGTTTTCCGAGCCCGTATCCAGATAACGGTCTTTCCATAATTGCGTCATTCAGTTCTGGAAGAAGTTGTCGTCTGCTGTCCAAAGCGGCGTCAGATATTTCGGACGCTCTTTTTGAAAATAATTCAGCCAGTCCGTTTGGACTTCCATTCATGTAAATCGGGACCGCCAAAATGTTTAACAACACGGCTAACGACCCGATAGTTGCAAACAGCAGTATTGGAACTGATTTCAAAACAGACGCGATTTTTTCAAGATAGAGCGACGCAAGAATCAGTCCCGCAACAATCAACGCCAGCCAAAATGTTCGCGACATTGATATTAGAATTGTCGCGATGAGCGCAACCAAAAATAACCACAAAGCATTTTCTTTTTTTGCGCCTTTTGTGTGCCAGATGTATGACACTGTTAATAAAATCGCCGGAACAACAAACCATTGCGACTGAAGAAATATTCTGTATAAGTTTCCGGTTTGGTATGTCAATTCACCGAACCGTGTGTCTCGTACCCAAATGTTGATGAAATGCAATATCTTAGGGCTAATGTGACCAAAAACAAACAACAATAGGAGAGATTTGGCAACAAGCCACGCTATCGCCGCGCCGACTGCCTCAAAAATCAAATGAGCATTTTTTGAAGTTTTTTGAGAAATATAACCGGCGGCAACGTACAGAACCGCAAAGTAACCGTTTGCGTCAAGATACACATCTTTGAGAGGATATCCTTCTACAATTCCGCGAATTGCGGAAAATATTACCCACGCAGAAAGAATTATCATCGGGGTCGTGTGATTGAGTGGCGTTTTCTTTTTTATTGCGCGGTGTGCCATCACGATTACAAGCGCTGCGAATATGACAATCCGAGGTCCTATTGGAACGCCGGAGATAAAAATATCAGCGCTGTGTCCGTTGCTTGTTGAAATAATTTCGGCGAGAGCGAGCGGGAAAAGCCAGTCCTGTTTCTTCAGTGATATGTAACCGACAAACGCGCATATCGCGGAAAAGAGATAAGTCGTCAATCCAAACAAATGCGCTCCGAAAGAAAATAAATCTAAAATAACAAGCCCAAGCAAAATCAATTTTGTCTCATGTCCAACCCATTGTTCAATAAATCTCATAGCCCGTGCTTTTTTAACATCAAAGATTTTGCCGCTTCATACGCCGACGCGCGTTTTCGCACAATGGGCAAATACTTCCAAGGCGAGTGATAAAACGCGCTTGGTAGCCACGATGAATATCCGTTTCTTGTTATGTTTATTCTGAAAAGCGTACCCGGAGTTTTAACACCGCGCAAACCCGCTTCGCTCATTCTGAACCAATAGTCCCAGTCCTGCATTCTTTTTAGCGACTCGTCAAAACGAATTGCCGATTCCCGTCTTATAAGAGCACAGGTGTTAATGTCATTTTTGTTTTTAAAATCAACCTTAATGAATGCGGGCGTCTTAAATTTCTTTTTTCCAAATATGAAATCTGAATAAGCGAAGCTTGCTTCCGGATGCATTCTTAATGTATGGATTAACGCTTGAAGTGTACCATCCGCCATTTCAACATCCGCATCCAAAAACATAATAAATTCCCCGCTTGATATGTCAAGTCCTCGGTTTCTTGCAGAAGGAGCTCCTCGGTTTTCTTGTTCAACGACAATGATATCGCTCCTTGCCTTTATTGCTCCCAGAACTTCATGTGTATTGTCAGTGGAGCCGTCGTTGACTATTATTATTTCGGTTGAGATGCCTCCTTGTTTTAGGACCGACTCAACTGTTTTTTTAATTATATTTCCGTGATTATAGGCAGGAATAATAATTGATACGGTTGTTTGAAGGGTTGACGGCTTCACGATTTCAAGTAAAGGCAATAATACTTTTTCTGCTGAATAATTCCGTTCAACATTATATTTTGCATTTCTCCCTAACATCTCTCTTATGGCGCCGTCATCAATTAATTTACCAAGCGCGGCATCTAATTCAGAATCATCCGAAACCAAAATTCCGGTCTTGCCATCAAGCACCGCCTCGTCAACCCCCGGGATTTTACTTGCAATGGACGGAATACCGAATGAAGCCGCCTCAAGATACACGATCCCGAACCCTTCCCTATCGCATTTCCTTGTAATTGTAGGTAGAACAAAAATATCTGCGTTTTTGTATGCGTCATAGACTTCTCTGTCATCGGAAGTTTCTTTAAGTATTACAATGTCGGATAATCCGTAAGAATTAATCAATTCGTTGATTTCGTCTGCATAATCACCGACACCGACTATCGCGTATCTTATTCGTTCATGCCATTTTTTGTTTCTGTTAATAGCATCAAGAACTCTCTGTGTCCCCTTTCGTTCAACCAATCTAGACACCGACAATAAATTAATTTTTTCGCGTTCCGTTCTCTTATCATTGTTGTTGCAACGAATTGCGGGAATTGGGCGAACGACAACAGGTTCAATATTTGAGAACGACGCAATTTGGTCGGACATATACT